>DAOVZS010000299.1 GCA_030635005.1 Thiomargarita sp.
AGGCACAATCTAATGCTTGTGTTTGTGCCTTTTATTAATTCTGAAAATTCTTAAATCCTGTAAATTCTGATTCAGACAAGCTTGTGCCTTTGTGATATATGTTCTTTAGAAGTAGGGTGCGTAAGATAAATAATATGATATCTACTTTTTTTGTATAAAATATCAAATTAGATTATAATTTTATGCTCTTTATTTTAAAACAACTTTTTTTAACACAGTAATGAATAATATAAACACGCCTATTGACGCTTCAAATGATTTTATTCGTCAGATTATTGCCGATAATAAAAATGTGGTGACGCGTTTCCCCCCAGAACCTAACGGTTATTTACATATTGGACATGCAAAATCCATTTGTTTAAATTTTGGGATTGCTGAAGAATCTGAGGATAGAATCTGTTATCTGCGTTTTGATGATACGAATCCAAGTAAAGAAGATATGGAATATGTGGAATCGATTAAAAAGGATATTCGTTGGTTAGGATATGATTGGGGCGAACACTTACGTTATTCATCGAATTATTTTGAACAATTGTATGACTATGCCATTGCCTTAATCAAAATGAATAAAGCATACGTGTGTCGTTTAACAGCTGAAGAGATTAAAGAATATCGGGGTACTTTGCGTGAACCAGGTAAAAATAGTCCTTATCGCGATCGTTCAATAGAAGAAAATTTAGAGTTATTTGAAGGTATGAAGAAGGGTAAATATGATGACGGTGAGATGGCGTTACGTGCCAAAATTGATATGGCTTCTCCCAATATTAATCTGCGCGATCCCATTATTTATCGGATTAAAAATATTGCCCATCAGATGACAGGGACAGAATGGTGTATTTATCCCATGTATGATTTTACCCATTGTTTGTCTGATGCAATAGAAGGGATTACGCATTCTTTATGTACCTTAGAATTTCAAGATCATCGTCCCTTATATGATTGGGTATTAGACACGTTAAAAACACCGACTCATCCGCGTCAAATAGAATTTTCTCGATTATCCTTGAATTATACGGTGTTAAGTAAGCGAAAATTGCATGAATTGGTTGAAAATAATCTAGTTAGCGGTTGGGATGATCCGCGTATGCCTACTTTAAGTGGGATGCGAAGACGTGGATATACAGCCGCTGCGATTAAAGATTTTTGTCAGCGCATTGGTATTACAAAACATGATACACATATTGAAATGGGCGTTTTAGAAAATGCGATCCGTACTGATTTAGATCCTAAAACAGCCCGCGTTATGGGTGTTTTAAAGCCTTTAAAGGTTGTCATTGAGTATTATCCTGAATCGCAGGTAGAACAATTAGAGGCGCCCTATCATCCCAATGATAGCAGTATGGGCACACGTCAAGTCCCTTTTTCGCGTGAATTATATATTGAACAAGATGATTTTCTTGAAAATCCCTCTAAAAAATTCTTTCGCTTAGCACCGGGACGTGAAGTGAGATTACGCTATGCTTATTTTATTACGTGTCAGCAAGTGATAAAAGATGACGAAGGTC
>DAOVZS010000063.1 GCA_030635005.1 Thiomargarita sp.
AATGTGACTCAGAATGATCTAGATTTTTTTCAATATAAAGCTCAAAAAAGTGCTAAAAAACAAATTAAACAGATTATTAATATGGGATGGCTTGTGAGTGTTGATAATAATTATGAAATCATAGCTGATTTTAAAGAGAATCAGTTAAACATTAATGGAAATATAATGCCTTTAGATGAGCTGTTTAAGTGATGAAAATCATGGCTAACAATTTTTGACGACTTACCTTTTTAACACACTTAGGATATTTTTCAATATGAAAAAAGTACTTCAATTCACTGCTGCCAGTTTACTGGCTTGTAGTTTTTCTGGGAATCTTCATGCAGCAGAAGAAGCCCTTTCTTTTACGATGCAACATCAATTTAATGAGGGAAATCCTTCACCTAGTGAAATAATAGTATTTCCATTCAATGCCAATCCACTCATTATCCTGAAGCAGAATTTTTCTAAATATTTAAAACTGCAGACATTGCCAGTACATATTAAAACAACACTGGATTGGTTGTTGCCCGACTATAATAAAAGTGCCGGGTATTTGCCTGCCATTTCTATTACAACGGATATTAATGATAAGGGAATGGGTAAAAGCGATTTAGTCTTGCCTGCGTATACACTTAATATGTCTCCCACAGAAGTTATTGACTGGAAAGGTTTAAAAGCGCACTTTACCTTTTTAGATCAATTTGACAATTTGACTGCTGATATCAATTTCATGGGTTTGCTTATTAAAGATAAGTATAGTAATGGTGAATTTGGGGAAAGTACTTTAAAGGCTCAATTCAACACTGCCATGATACCCACACAAATGGCTCTGCATATTTCCCAAGTTACTTTTGCTGAAAAACAGAATCATTTTAAGTTGAACAATATTGATGTGAAATTCAATAATGCATTTTCTGATAAAGGGATGCCCATTGGTAATTTTAGTTTTAAAATGGGCGTATTCGAATTTATAGAGAATGATTTACAATTATCATTTGATCGCTTTCTTATGAATGCCAGTGGTGCGGTGCAAGATAGCCTGGTTAAATATACTTGGCATACGCAACTCAATAATTTAATTGTTCCAACACCTGACTCATTTCGTGATACATTGTCCGTAAACTTTTCTGCGGATATGATACTACAGCGTTTAGATGAAGGCGCATTGTTAGCATTACACACCACTGTGCTTCAAAATGAGTCAGTAAATATTATGGTCATATTAGGTAAGTTTATGGAAGTATTGCCTAAATTATTAGCACAGTCTCCAGAAATTGAGCTCTCTAATGTGCTATTAGAAACCTCATTTGGAAATGTGACTGCTTCAGCACGCATAAGTCTTGATGGCAAAAAAGTCACTTCTTTAGAAGAGTCTGTGTTGAGATCAGCAGTACAGGGAAATGTTGCAGTCAAAATAAGTCAAAAATTGCTAAAGCAAATGTTACTCATACAAACATTTGATATGATGTTAGCACAAAATGATACTGATACATTGACTGAAACTGAGATGACACAGTTAAAACAACAGGCTGAAACCAGTGTCCAGCAACAAATTGATATGATTGTCATTATGGGATTTCTGGAGAAAACAGCAGAGGGTGATTATCAAGCAGTGGCTAATTTTCAAGAGAATAAGTTAATTCTTAATGGAAAGCTGATTCCTTTACCAGGTTCCAATCATGGTCAAACTCAGATTGCACCTCAAAAAGATTCTATTGAAGTCAAATAATTGATTTATTTGAAGTTCACATTTTTTATTGAAAAAATGTGAACTATTCTTATCAAGATTCTTGGGGAATTTCTTTGGGTTTTATCAGAAATGCTCTCGCCTTTTTTTGTTGCATTTGTGGCGATATTGTGTTGTATGCTAATTTAAAGCCCATAACAGTAATATCCGTTTTATTGTTAGAATCTCCTTTATATTCGTTCAATGCGTTCAATAAAAAATCAGATTGTGCCTCAAATTTTTCGCTAGAAGTTTCTAATAGCAATTCTTTAAACTGTTCTTGACCAAAAGGTAAGGCTTTCGCTCCCCCAACTTGTTTTAAAAAACCATGACTTGATATATAAAATGAGAAATCTTCTTCAATTTTCAACAGATGGGTGAGAAATTTGCACTCTGTCGTAGCAGTTTTATAATTCAATCCCAGCTGCTCCCCTTGAATAATATTCAATTGTTGATTAGAAATGTAATATAACGATAATTGAGCACCCGCAAAAAGTAATGTTTTGTCAGTAGGATTAATCCAACAGATGGAAACTGATAATGCATCTTTAGATTGAGCATCTAGTTGTAAGACTGTTTTGAGTATAACATTGAGTCTCTGTAGAATATCACCCGGAGTATGACAGGATTCTTCTCGGGTAATTTTTTTTAGATTTGTAGTCACAATCATATTGATATATGCACTTGCAATACCAATATGATTGGTATCTACAAGCGCGACAAGAACACCGTCTTCAAAGGAGTCAATATATAACATATCCCCACCTACAACATCATGTTGCTGCCAAATTAAAAAATGTTTGGGCAGATATGTATTGAGTTGTTGCATATTGGGTAATAAGGAAGATTGAATCAGTGTCATGTACTTAATATTTTCTGTTACATGTTTTAAAGCCTGTTCAAGTTCTGTTCTTTGTGTGGCCACTGTTTGTTCTAATAGCACATTTTGTTCTGTATTTTCTTTGTGTAAACGTTTCAGCTTTTTGGCCATTTGTGCGAATGTGGTCACCAAAAGACTCACTTCATCTTGTTCCCCATATCGTGGCAGCGGAATGAAGGCTGAAAAATTGCCCGTACTTAACGTACGAACAGCATCTGTTAATTCAACTATTGGTTTTGAAATGCTTCTTGTAATCAAAAATATGACCAGAATAGAAAGCACTAAGAAACCCAATGTGGTCATGATGGCATTCAATACGAATGCGCTTGGAAAATGGAATAATACGTATGTTAAAGTAGCCGAAGAGAGTAGCATTAAAATAATAACACTCAATAGCAATTTCCAATGTATACTGTAGATGTTCATATATAAAAATCCTTGTTTATTAATATAATTTTATTCATTATCACACATTTAAAATTCATATGTCAATGGACTACTTATGGAAATTTTAGGCATAGATATTGGAGGTTCGGGTATTAAAGGCGCTCCTGTTAATATGGACACAGGGGCTTTAACAGCAGCACGTTACCGTATACCTACGCCACAACCAGCAACCCCTAAAGCAGTGGCTAAGGTAGTCACTAAAATCACGCAACATTTTAATTGGCAGGGGGCTATTGGCTGCACTTTCCCAGCTGTGATTAAAAATGGGCACATTTACACAGCCGCCAATGTGGATCATTCTTGGATTAATATTAATGGGGAAAGCTTATTGAGTACTGAAACGGGCTGTCCTGTTTTATTATTAAATGATGCTGATGCAGCTGGAATTGCTGAAATGACCTTTGGAGCGGGTAAAGGACGTGATGGAGTCGTGATTATACACACGTTTGGTACTGGGATTGGCAGTGCTATTTTTGTAAAAGGACAATTAGTCCCCAATACTGAATTTGGTCATCTTGAAATCCGCTGTCAAGAGGCAGAACTTCGGGCTTCTGCTCGAAATAAGGTAGAAGAAGGTTTAAAATGGAAAGCATGGGCGTATCGTGTCAATGAATTTTTAGCACGTATGGATGCCTTATTATGGCCTGATGTATTTATCATTGGGGGAGGCATCAGCAGAAAACAAGATAAATTTTTGCATTTATTAGACAGTCGTGCTGATATTGTAATCGCACATATGCAAAATCAAGCGGGTATTATTGGGGCAGCACTTGCAGCTGCGCAACGCTTTCATACTTAAACACTCCGTTCCCAAGTTCCCGATTTTCCACCCGATTTCTTTTTTAAGCTAATATTTTTGAGACACATGCCGCGATCGACCGCTTTACACATATCATAAATAGTTAATAAGGCAATGTTGACAGCAGTCAGTGCTTCCATTTCTACGCCTGTTTGTCCCGTTGTTTGCACAGTCGTGTGACAATACACTGCATTTTTTTCAGGTAATGGGGTTAAATTAACAGTAATATGGGTCAACATTAGGGGATGGCATAAGGGAATGAGATCACTGGTTCGTTTCGCAGCCATAATACCCGCTACTCGTGCAATCCCTAATACATCCCCTTTTTTGTGATTACCCGCAATGATTAATTGTAAGGTGTCTGGTAACATCACTATCATTCCGTCCGCAATAGCGATACGTGTGGTGCTAGCCTTATCACCAACATTGACCATTTGGGCTTCACCCACATGATTAAAGTGTGTTAATTGACTCATAATGATTTTCCTGCCATAAAATCTTCGATTTCTGAGATAGTCTTAGGTAAATTTTTTGTTAATATCTCATGCCCATTTTCTGTGATTAACACATTATCTTCGATACGAACTCCAATATCCCACCATTCTTCCGCAATGTCTTCCGCTGCTGGAATATATATTCCCGGTTCTATAGCGATGATACATCCTGCTTCAAATTCTCTCCAAGCATTATCCACTTTATAATTTCCCACATCATGTACATCTATGCCTATCCAATGTGCAATATTATAGAGATAAAAGCGGGTATACGCTTCTTCTTCTAGCAATACTTCAAATTTACCTATCAGCAAACCCAGATCTATCAGTCCTTGTGTCACCACGGCTGCAGATGATTTATGTATCTGATCCCAGTGATTACCTGGATAAAGTGTATTTAAGGCAGCACGTTGGGCTGCTAATACTAACTCATAAATAGATTTTTGAGCTGATGTGAAATGCCCATTAATCGGAAAGGTACGGGTAATATCAGAAGCATAGTAGTCATATTCTGCACCCGCATCAATCAGTATTAAATCTCCTGATTTCAAAAGTGCATTATTATCACTATAGTGTATTGTACATGCGTTCTTTCCACTACTGACACTGGTTGGAAAAGCTGAAGAACGACAACCTTTTCGTAGAAATTCATGATGAATTTCTGCTTCTAATTCATATTCATATAAACCCGGACGACAAAATTGCATAGCACGTTTATGGGCACTTACACTCACATCAACAGCGGTACGTATGGCGTGTTCTTCTTCTTCAGTTTTAAAGAGACGCATTTCATGTAATAAAGGTTCTAAGGTTCCCATCTCTGGAACGACAACACCATTGCGCACACGGCTCTCTAATTGTTTGCTCCAATCTCCTATTTTATCAAAAAAGTCTTTATCATCATTCATAAGATAGTATACATGACTACAACTTTCCATCAAGCAAGGAATGATATCATCTATATCATTAATAGGAAAGGCATCATCTGCACCATATAATGTACAGGCTTCTTCTAAACCAATATGTTTATGGTCTTTTTGAATATCTTCACAACAAAATAGGATATATTGCCCTTGTTCACGTTCTGGTATAAGTACAGCAACGGCGTTAGGTTCTGGAAAACCCGTTAAATAAATAAAATTGCTATTTTGACGATAGGGGTAATGTATATCCTTATTACGAAGAGTTGGGACAGCAGCCGATAATAGAATCATACTGCCCTTTCCCATCATTTCCATAATTTCTTCACGACGGTTTTTAAATTCAATTGTATTCATTGTTTCCACATTTTTAATTGTTAATAATATGCTAAAAAAATATGAATACCAAGCAATGTGGGTAAAGGCCAAAAAAAAGCGAGATGTGTTATTGTTAATCTGTCTTTAAAATGAGGGCTAGACAACGGTTTTTCAATATAATTGATAATACCTAACCAAGAACCTATGAATAATGTGCCTAAAAAACTTAACATTAATAATAAGTGAAAATGGGTTCCCCATAAAAATCCTGTATGAATAAATAAAACACATAGGGCTAATAAACCTGTAAAGATATGTATGAGTTGCCATTGGGCCACATCACCAAATTGAATGAAATATCGCCAACGTTTTCTAAGAGACAGTGTCATCATAATCACAGTTAAAACGACCAAGGTATACCCTGTCAAGGGTTTCCAAAGATCATTAAGCCATATTTTTTCGCGATGCCAATAAATTTCTTCTGTAAACAAATACCCTAACAGCGTAAATAAGATCACCAAACAAAAACTTAATAATGATCCTAATAATAAACTGGATCTCCCTTTAAATTTTGGCATACTGGCAGGATTGGGTGAAAAATCTTCAATTTCTATTTGTTCTGAGAGTATATGTGCCCCATTTAAATAAATCAGCATGGTTTCTTCAAAAGATTTGGGTCCACAAATATAAAACGTGGCTTCTGGATACTTTTGTGCCACTTCTTTTACTTCTTGATACTGTATATGCCCTTGTGTGCTGCTTGTGCGCAAATTAATTTTAATATTATCATGTTGTTGTGCACATTCTGTGAATTCATTTAAATAGGCAAAGTCTTGAGACACACTATAATCAATATAAAGTATACGGTGACTATTGGTTTGGTATAAGGTGCGTAACATGCTAAGTGCTGGTGTCATACCAATGCCAGCGACAAAACAGACGACAGGTGTTTGAAGTTCTAAAGAAAGATAATAGTGCCCTTTGGGTTTTGAAGCACGAATATATGAATTTTCAGTCATTTTATCATGAATCCACCGAGAAAATAAGCCGTATTTTTCCCGTTTTACTGTGATTTCATAGTATTCTTGTTGATGGGCAGGTGATGTGAGGGTATAAAACCGTTGGATCCAAGTGCCCCCGATTTTGGCTTCTATACAAATATGTTGTCCTGGGAGAGACGGTGTCGTATGTTGGCAGCGAAATCGAAAGGATTTAATTAAGTCAGTGACTGTAATCACTTCTATAAGTTCCATGTCTTCCATATCTGTAATCCCCACAAATTCAGATAATTTTGGAGTACAGGAGCCACAAATTTGTGATACGCTGGTGTGGGTTGCGAGTTTCTCAATGGTGTTGTAACCCTCGGCAACTGCCTCGTTTAATTCTTGGCGGGTAATATGCGTACATTGACAAATAATAGCATTTTTTTTGAGATTATCGCGTTCTCGTTCTAACCAAAGTTCTCCAGTTTGGCGAAATAAAGCCAATTGCCAAGGCCAGACGCGTTGATTTTTGCTGATTAATGCATGGACTCGTCCTAAATCTGACCATTCACCGATAGCGGTGATACCCACCGCTTTGTTTTTTTTTAGGAATAATTCACGATGAATATCATGATGTTTATAAGTAATCGGCGTGACATCACTTTCACCGACGCGGCTCATGCTAAAAATGGGTTTTCCAGTGACTTTAGTTGACGCAATTTTGACCCCTTTAGAAAAATGGCACATGGCTGTGAGACTGTCCATTTCCATAAACTGACCTGCATGCAGTGTCAGAATCCCGCCTTGACAAGGGAGTTGATAGACGCCTTTGAGATGGGCTATTTGTTCACGTAATTCGGGGGATTCATCATAAAGAGAGAGGAATTTTTCACTCTTTAAGGAGGCGACTTGTAATGTGCCTTCTGCATGAACCGTCACTGTGCGGGGTTCATTACGAATCAGTGGTAATAGACCAAAATAATGACCTTTGTCTAAACGGGTAATGAGGGTGTTTTCACCCTCTTCTTTTCGGCTAAGACAGGCGATGCCTGAGAGGATAAAATAAAAGCGATCACCCATTTCTCCTTCATTAAAAACGACCGCTCCATTTTCAAAGGTTTGTTGCTCTAACCATGCTATTGAACCTTCTCCAATGGATAAGGCTCTGAAGAGTGCTGATCGTTTTAATAAGGCTTCTGAAAGATTTTCCATGCTTTATGCTTTTTGAGCTGCAATTTTAATACGCCACTTTGCGGGTCCTGTTTGATGTACAGACTCTCCGCTGCTATCAACTGCAACCATGACGGGCATATCTACCACTTCAAATTCATGGACTGCTTCCATCCCTAAATCTGCAAAAGCGACGACACGTGCGGTGCGAATGGCTTTAGAGACTAAATAGGCTGCTCCGCCGACTGCCATTAAATAGACAGCTTGATGCTTTTTGATCGCTTCGATAGCTTGAGGGCCGCGCTCAGATTTACCAATCATCCCAATAATGCCTGTTTTGTCTAACATCATTTCTGTAAATTTATCCATACGTGTGGCTGTTGTGGGACCTGCAGGTCCGACCACTTCATCACGTACCGCAGCCACAGGACCGACATAGTAAATAAAACGATTATGAAAATCTAAACCGTCAGGTAATGATTGTCCTTGTGCGAATAAATCAGCAATCCGTTTATGAGCAGCATCACGTCCCGTTAAAAATTTGCCACTGAGTAATAAACTCTCACCGGGTTTCCACTGTGCTATTTCTGCTGTTGTAATGGTATCCAGATTAACACGTCGTGTTTCCGCGCTGGTATTTAAAGTGACTTTAGGCCATTCTTCTAAATTAGGCGGTGTGAGATGTACAGGTCCTTTGCCTTCTAAGACAAAATGTGCATGACGCGTTGCGGCACAATTAGGAATCAGTGCGATGGGTAAAGAGGCAGCATGAGTGGGAAAATCTAGGATTTTGACATCTAAGACTGTGGTTAATCCGCCTAAACCTTGAGCACCAATGCCTAAAGCATTCACTTTTTCATATAATTCTAAGCGTAATTCTTCAAGACGATTAGATGCACCCCGTTGTTTTAATTGATGTATATCAATCGGTGCCATCAATGATTCTTTTGCCAATAACATGGCTTTTTCTGCTGTTCCGCCAATACCAATACCCAATATTCCGGGGGGACACCATCCTGCGCCCATTGTAGGGACTGTTTTTAACACCCAATCTACTAAATTATCACTTGGATTTAACATGACAAATTTAGATTTATTTTCAGAACCACCGCCTTTAGCTGCCACGGTGACTTCAACTGTATCACCGGGTACCAGTTCTGTATGTATGACAGCGGGTGTATTATCTTGTGTATTTTTACGTGCACCTGCAGGATCTGCTAATACAGAAGCCCGTAACACATTATCAGGATGTGCATAAGCTTGTCGTACCCCTTCATTGACCATTTCAGTGATACTGTGTTGTGTTTCCCAATGGACATTCATACCCACTTTGAGAAAAACAACAGCAATCCCTGTATCTTGACAAATAGGACGATGTCCTTCAGCACTCATGCGTGAATTTACTAAAATTTGTGCGATTGCGTCTTTAGCAGCGACAGATTCTTCACGTACATAGGCTTCTCCCAATGCTTTGATATAATCAATAGGATGATAATATGAAATAAATTGAAAAGCATCAGCAATACTTTGAACGAAATCATTTTCACGAATGGTTGTCATCATGTCACTATAAATATTTTTTTAAGATGATAGATTATAACACAACTTTCTTAGCAATCAGTGTACCTGTACCTATCCCCTTATCCTATCAATTCTTAATTTAGATATCCTTGTCCTCTCCAAAAAAATATGATAAGATTATTGCTCTTTAAATAACAATAAGAGTCCATGCCCATGTCGTTATTCGATTTTTTTTCTTCTAAAAAATCTAAAAAAGATTTTCCTATAAAAGAAGAGATACCCAATACACCCGCACTGATACAAAGATTTTTATATGCTACCTTAGACAGCCCAGTTATTGTAGCCTTGGCTCAAACTGTTAATCTTGATAAAGCATTCAATCTACTCAAGGATCATTTTACCTTTACAAATGATGAGATTCTTAAGATTTATCAAAAAAGCTATACCTATGCCTTGGCGGCCATTTCTGCTGGATTAGCAGCCCCTGATCAAAAAAATCAGTTTTTAGACAAATTAAAACACTCCAAACTGTCGCGCGATTTTTCTAGTCACATTGAAACGGACTATTTACACGCTTTTGCCACTGAAAACGGTTTAGACAGTAATGACATCCGTAAAAGTTTGATTGAAGAGATCAAAAAATTGTCTCAATCACCTCTTAATGTGACAAGCGATCAATCTCCCCTCTCTATATCCGATTTAAGTGCCAGTTTTAAAGGAGAAGTTGCCAATACTGATGTTATTTTGGGAAGTATGGATATCGATCAAAAGAGTCCCTTATATGATTTTTTCCGTTATAAAGAATTATTAGGGCAGGCTATTTTATACTTTTGTCGTGCGTTGCTTAAAAAAGATAAGCGTGCTCAAGATACTTTTGCTGCTTTGCAACGAGAAGGTTTATGGGCAGATGTGCGTGATATCAAAATATCTGTTGACACAGGTTTACAAGCTGCACAAGCCACTTTACAAGAATCTATTGATTTTTCTCAGCGTTTTGATACGTGGACGGTGTTATTAGAGATAAAAGTAGATGACGTGTTAAGTGCAATGGATGTGTTACAATGGACAGTCCAAAAAATTGATCATAATGTCGAAACCTTATTGCAAGAATTTCGTCAATTTATGCATC
>DAOVZS010000293.1 GCA_030635005.1 Thiomargarita sp.
AATCCTATATATGGTTTATCATTGAATATTTTAGACATTGATCCAAGCTTTACCTTAGGAGAAATGGAGGCACAATTAAATCGCATAAGATCCCGTTTGAAAAAAGAAGATATTTATACTCAGAATAAGGACAGGATTCAAATAACAGAATTTTGCAGGGTGGCTGTCATTGCCCCTAAAGAAGCAGCGGGATTAGGGGATTTTAAAAGTCAGGCAGATGTATTAACACAGATTGGATTATGTGATTTTCATTACTACACCGCTTCATTTCAAGGTAAAAAGATGGTCAATGATATTTCAGATGCTTTTGATTTAGTGAGTCAAGCTCATAAGATAAAAGCCTTTGATGCGGTGATTCTTATTCGAGGAGGCGGTGCAAAATCTGATTTATTGCAATTGAATGATTATGATATTGCTAAAAAAGTGTGTATGGCACCCTTGCCCGTCATTATTGGGATTGGTCATGAAAGAGATAAAACCTTATTAGATGAGGTGGCGAATCAAATATGCCATACTCCCAGTTTAGTCATTAGCCATATTACAGGGACGATCATACAAAATGCACGTAATGCTGATCAAAATTGGCAAATGATTATTAGATTAACACGTGATATCCTTAATACAGCAAGGGCACATAATGAACATATTTTTGTCACGCTGCGTGAACAAACAGGTAAAATACTGAGTGAACAAGGACAAGTATTAGCAGTCTTACAGCAGAATATTAAAGACATGAGTCACCATCATATCAAACAAGCCCATTATCAGATTAAATCTTTAATAGAACAAGTCTTATTAGGTGATCCTAAAAATATTTTAAATCGTGGCTATGCCATTATTAGAAATGAGCAGAATACAGTGATTTCTAGTAAAATGATGGCTAAAAAAGAACATGTTTTAAAAATTGAATTTAAAGATGGCACACATCAATTGTCAAAAAAATGAAATCAACAGAAACCTACTCCAAAAATTATCAGAAACTTAAAAAAATTGCTGATACCATGCGTCAAACTGAAGAACTTGATATTGATCAATTGGTAACTTTGGTCAGTGAAGCGACTAAAGCGTATAAAAACTGTCAAACTCGTATTGATGCGGTTGAAAAGGCATTGGGACTCAAAAAAGAAGACGTATAATAGCACGAAAAAAAATCACCGTCTGTTTAGAAAACGGTGATATTAGTAAAGGGATTATGAGTGAATATTAATTGTCACATTGTTCTGGTTCCCGTTCATCCATCCAAGTCTGGGGTTCATTCCATCTGTTATCATCTTCACCATTTAAAAATCTGGCAATGGGTGATGTTACTGGAGACTCAATTATTTCATTAGTATCAGGTATCAAATTGTTAATATGTCCCCAAATAATGTTTTGTTTTAACCAAGCACACACATTGACATCATCACATAAACTGTCATCTTCATCAATACGGACTATTTGATAAGTAATGCTTGTCGCATTTGCATCATTGAGAGGAATCGTATCGTTTGAAATATAGACTGTATCAGTATAGTAATGTTTGTCCCAACCAGGTATTGGTTGACCCTCTACAGCAAGATAGGCAGTAATCCCTTGATACAGATAAGTGGGATGGCCGCCTGCACCAATATAGACTTGAGGATGGGTACCTGTTTTGTCTATGTCATTCCAATTACGCGTTTCTCCACCTAATTGACTGGTACAATTACTGCTGAGAACGGGTATTTTTATGTTAGGAACATGAATGGAACTTGATATTCTTAAAGGACGATGGTCCGTATCTA
>DAOVZS010000089.1 GCA_030635005.1 Thiomargarita sp.
AAGCAGAGATCTATGTTATCTCCTATACAAGCCCTGAAAGGGCGACATATATCAGCCTGGGGCAACGCCCTAGGAAAGCTTATTCAAAGCAGAGATCTATGTTATCTCCTATACAAGCCCTGAAAGGGCGACATATATCAGCCTGGGGCAACGCCCTAGGAGATCTCATTTAATGTGTGGCGAATCAGTTGTAAATCTAGCCAAGCATGACGTTTTTCACTGGGACGTCGTAATAAAAAAGAAGGGTGATAGGTGGCGATTAAGGGAATATTTTTATAAGCCAAGAGTTGTCCGCGTAATTTTCCAATACCCGTATTCGTTGCTAATAGATGATGCGCAGCAATGCCCCCGACTGCTACAATCAATTTTGGCTTAATCAGCTGGATTTGTATATCCAAAAACGTTTGACAACACACTAATTCGGGGAGCTGTGGATTACGATTTCCAGGAGGGCGACATTTGAGTACATTGGCAATATAAATAGATTCTCTTTTTAAATCAATAGCATACAGCATTGCATTCAATAATTTTCCAGAACGTCCCACAAAGGGTTCTCCTTGCACATCTTCATCAGCCCCCGGCGCTTCACCAATCACCATTAAATCAGCATTCTGATTACCTACCCCCAATACCGTTTGTATTCGTGTTTTATGCAATTCACAGGCTGTACAGGTAACCACTTGATGCTGTAAGCTTTCCCAAGACGGTGTTATCACAACGGGTTGAGGCGGTTGTGGGATGTGCACAGGTTCAATAATCGGTGTTTCAACAACAGGTAAGGGTGGTTGCGGAATAGGAATACGCACAGGTTCAATGATCGGTGTGGTCACAACGGGTTGTGGCGGAGGCGGGATATGCACAGGTTCAGTGATCGGTGTTTCTTGTGTGATGAGATCTCTGCGCACCCATGAATCTATGCCCATGGCTTTGAGGTAGTAAATATGTGTCGCTATCATTAGGATGTCTGCTATTAATTATGGATTACATAACCCTGATATATTATCTCCTTTCAGGAGAAAAATACAAGCCCTGAAAGGGCGACATATATCAGCCTGGGGCAACGCCCTAGGATTATTAGGAATGAATAATATTATACTGAACCTGATCCTTGTGGCAATTGACGTTCAACAGGTCTCAAAATCTTATTGAGTGCATTAAGATAGGCCTTTGCAGATGCGACGACAATATCTGTATCAGCACCTTGCCCATTAACAATGCTGCCCTTTTTTTCTAAACGTACCCCCACTTCTCCTTGTGCATCAGTCCCATTAGTAATATTATTTACAGAATAGACTAATAAGCTGGTATCGCTTTTGACCAACGTTTCAATTGCCTTAAACGTCGCATCCACCGGACCGCTCCCCGTTGCCCCTATAGACTGCTCTTTGCCATCTATACTAATAGTGACGTGAGCCTCAGGCGCTTCTCCTGTTTCTACACACACTTTAAGAGATATTAACTTAATATGCTCATATTCAGTACTCAAGGTATCGCTGACAAGGGCTTGCAAATCATCATCATAAATATCATGCTTTTTATCTGCTAATATTTTGAAGCGAGAAAAGGCAGTATTAAGCGCTTCTTCGGAATTTAAAACAATGCCCAATTCTTTAAGACGTTGTCGAAAAGCATTACGTCCCGAATGTTTGCCTAACACCATACGATTCGTATTCCATCCGACATCTTCGGCTCTCATAATTTCGTATGTTTCACGATGTTTAAGCACACCATCTTGATGAATACCTGCTTCATGGGCAAAAGCATTCGCACCCACAATCGCCTTATTCGGTTGTACAGGAAAACCAGTGATATTGGATACTAAACGTGAACATTTGACAATTTGTGTGAGATCTAAATTGGTATGACACGGAAAAATATCTTGTCTTGTTTTAACCGCCATCGCCACTTCTTCTAAGGCTGCATTCCCAGCACGTTCGCCTAAACCATTGATAGTACACTCTACTTGTCGTGCACCGTTCATCACCGCTGCCAAAGAATTTGCCACCGCTAAGCCTAAATCATTATGGCAATGCGTCGAAAAAATCGCCTTATCAGAATTAGGAATGCGCTCACGCAATAAAGCAATTAATTGTCCGTACTGCTCAGGCAAAGTATATCCCACCGTATCAGGAATATTAATCGTGCGTGCCCCAGCAGCAATCACAGCTTCAATAATACGGCATAAAAATTCAGGCGTAGATCGTCCTGCATCTTCCGCAGAAAATTCCACATTATCCGTATATTGACGTGCTCTTTTAATCGCAGTCACAGCTTGTTCTAATACCTGATCTGGTGACTTATGCAATTTATTTTCCATATGCACACGTGATGTCGCAATAAAAACATGGATTCTTGCAGAAGCAGCCCCTTTAAGAGCTTTAGCAGCACAATCAATATCTTTAGATAATGCACGTGCCAAACCACACACCGTACAGTCTTTAATGAGATGTGCAATGGTGTGCACTGCATCAAAATCACCCGGGCTTGCAATTGGGAAACCCGCTTCAATAATATCAACCCGCATTTTTTCCAATGCTATTGCAATACGGATTTTTTCATCCTTAGTCATGGATGCCCCTGGACTCTGCTCACCATCGCGCAACGTGGTGTCAAAAATAATGAGTTTATCAGTCATAGTAAAAACCAGTTATGTGTCATGATAATCAATAAGATATGCTGTGCGTTTTGTTAAATCCTCGCCAGAATACGCGATAAATGTTATTTAGCCCCTTAGGGCAGCAGTCGTAGGGTATGAAGACTGGGTGTAAAAGGAGTGGTACACATAAATAATAATATCAACATTTCTAATCTTTAGATGAATGGGCTTATTTGTATAGGTTTAGTTTCCAAGCCATTCATCGCGGGAAATATTAGCTTGTCGTAAAATCCGTCGTAACAAACCAACACTTATATCACCTTCATGTGGATTTGGAATAATAATAGTGAGCATATCACGTCGCATATAGGGATGACGTCCCCCTGCATATGGTCCTGTAAATCCTAGTTCGCGCATACGTTGAACAAACTTTTTCCAAGAAACTGGAATGAGCCTAGACATAATGAGCTTCATAATGACGGTTTAGATGATTGAGATCAATACTGGCAATGTTAGGAATGGGTAAATTAAGTTGTAAACGTAAAGCAATCCAATCACCTAAAGCATCACGTAATTCTCTACGACAACCTTCTAAAGTTACATGCTGGGCCCACACACCTTGAAAGCCTTCTATTTCTCCCCAATATGTTTCTTCATTTTCAATTATCTCATAAACTGCTTGTTCCATAGCCATATCAATATAATTAGCAAGCATTAGGATCTCCTAATTAAATTAGATAATTTACATTTAAAATATCATTATAAAGAATCCTGATCAACAATTGCAAGCATTGTATACTTGCAATTTAGTCAATTTTCTGTTAAAAAGAACACTTTTATATAAATAACAATGGGTAATATTCAATGGCTAAAGTATGTCAAGTGACAGGGAAACGTCCTCTAAGTGGTAATAATGTGTCTCATGCCAACAATAAAACCAAACGTCGTTTTTTACCCAATCTACATATGCATCGTTTTTGGGTAGCCAGTCAAAAACGGTGGGTTAAATTACGCTTGAGCGCACAAGGTATTCGTCTTATTGATAAAAAGGGTATTGATGCTGTATTAGCCGAAATGCGGGAACGGGGTATCAAAGTTTAAATAAAACGTATTTTCGAGGACAAAAATCCTCGAAATCACCTTATCAATTGGTATTTTAATGCTTTTAAAGACACTTTTACTGTTTTGTAAAAAAAATTTTCTATTCATGAGGGACACTATTAAATCAAATATATTTCCAAACCATATTTTGACTCATATTCCACGTTCGGAGCATAAATTATCACGTCATAATATCAGTCAGGCAGCACTTGATGTCTTATATCACCTGAATCAAGCAGGTTATCAGGCATTTTTAGTGGGCGGGGGCGTGCGTGATCTTATTTTAGAACGTGTTCCCAAAGATTTTGATATCGTGACCAATGCACATCCTGAACAAATTAAACGCTTATTTAAGCGGTGTCGTTTAATTGGACGACGTTTTTTATTAGCACATGTACATGTCAAATCAGAAATTATTGAAGTAGCCACGTTTCGAGCACCTCATGATCAAAGTGGTCATGGAAGCAGTAAAAATGGGCTTATTGTACGTGATAATGTGTATGGTAGTAGCGTTAATGATGATGCACAACGTCGTGATTTTACGATTAATGCGATTTACTATGACATTAGTGATTTTTCATTATTTGATTATGCTAATGGGATGGCAGATTTACGACAAGGTGTCATACGTTTAATGGGTGATCCTGTTTTACGCTATCAAGAAGATCCTGTGCGGATGTTACGTGCAGTACGTTTTTCTGCTAAACTTGGATTTAGTATTCATCCGGAAACAGCTGCCCCTATTCGTCAATTAAGTGGTTTACTCAGCAATATTCCGCCAGCACGTTTATTTGAAGAAGTGTTAAAATTATTTAATACGGGACATGCTGCCCAATCTTTTGAACAAATGCGCACCTATGACTTATTTGAACAATTGTTTCCGTATACTGAGCGATGTTTAGCAGATCCGCTGGCTTTTTCATTTATCCAACAAGCACTAGACAATACAGATAAGCGAAAAAAAAATCAGGATACTATCATGCCTGTTTTTTTATTTGCTGTTTTTTTGTGGCTTCCGTTATCACGTGAGTTACCTAAGAAAATTGTGAAAGGGCTGAATCAACAAGAGATATTATTCAATGCGTGTCAACAGTTGTTAGCCAAACAACAAAAGTACGTGACAATACCCAGACGCTTTACGGTATTAATGCAAGATATTTGGTTTTTACAAATCCGTTTAACACACTTACGGCGTGGTAAAAAGAAAACATTAAGTATTTTAGAGCATCCGAATTTTCGTGCAGCCTATGATTTTCTAAAACTGCGTGTTAAAGCGGGTGATGAGGCGGTGGCTGAGGATCTAGAATGGTGGGATAAATTTTTAAGTCAGCATAAGAAAGGTCATCACACAGAATTTTCAGCACCGACTCCAAAATGGTCTCGCAGACGTCAGAAAAGTGACAGATAATGCTATCGTATATGTAGGGTTGGGCAGTAATCTTGAGAATCCGATATCTCAAATTAAACAGGCATTTTTGGCTTTAGATGCTTTGCCCAAAACTCATATCAAAAAACAGTCTGCATTATATCGTAGCAAACCAATGGGACCGCAAAATCAACCCGATTATATGAATGCGGTTGTTATGTTAAGTACATACTTATTGCCATTAGATTTGCTTGATATGATGCAGGCAATTGAACATCAACAAGGACGTATACGAACAGCACAACGCTGGGGCGCACGCACTTTAGATTTAGATATGCTGTTATATGATCAGCAGCAATTACAACTTCCTCGTTTAATATTACCGCATCCTGGCTTATATGTTAGAGACTTTGTATTATATCCACTGTATGAGATTACGCCAAATTTAGTGTTACCTAATGGAAAAAAACTTGTCTCGTATTTGCGCTAATCCTTCAACACATTTTTTTCATATCCTCCAAAAATCCGTTATCATCATGTTTTTTTCTAACTTATGAAATTATTAATTCGTAATCTTTCTCGTGACACTACCGAAGTAGCGTTAAAAGCCCTCTTTGAAGCATATGGCACAGTACAATCTTGTGATTTGGTATTAGATAAAACCACCGGTAACTCTAAGGGTTTTGCTTTTGTGGCAATGCCGAAAGCAGGAGAAGCCAAAGTTGCTATGAAAAACTTGAATAATAAGAATATTTCCAACAACATCATTCGGGTTAAAAAAGCCGAAGATAAAAAGATATCGCAATCTGAAATCAAAGAGACCCGTTAAACCTGTCCTAAAATTATGCGACCATGGGCACGCGCATGTTGTAGTATATGCACCGATAGCTCTGATAAAACAGATAATAATATTTTTTCTTGTTCTATTAGAAAAATTTTTAGCCAAGCGTGCCATTCTGGTTGCATCGTATTTTGTGTATGACGTATTTTTTTTCCAATTATACACCCATTTACACCCATTTAATTAAAATTATGAAAAAAACAAAATATTATCACGAGGATTCACATTATTGATATTAACATGTTCTTCACATATTTACGCAACTAATGGTTATTGGTCACATGGCTATGGTACAAAATCTAAATCAATAGCGGGTGCGTGTGTCGCAATGACTTTTGATACGATGTGTGCACTCACTAATCCAGCGTCAATGGTAGAGCTGAAGAACCGCAAGGATTATGGATTAGCATTTTTAATACCGAAACGAGGTTTTACCGCAAATGATGATGCTTCTTCAACGTTTCCACCTGCCTCGATACCCCCTGATACTTATGACAGTAGCCATAATTTATTTTTGATTCCTCATTTCGGCTATAATTATATGTTGGACGACATCAGTTCTATTGGCGTGACTGTTGCTGGTAATGGCGGAATGAATACAGAGTATGATAGTGCTATTTTTAGTAATTTTAGTAATCCAAATGACCCCAGTACACAAGCCTCTTCGAAAACTGGGATGGATTTAAAACAAATGTTCATTGGGCTTACTTACTCAAGAAAAATCAACGAGCAGCATTTATTTGGTATTACGCCCCTTTTTGCTGTTCAAACAATTAAGGTTCAGGGTTTGCAACCTTTCACATCTTATTCAGCTCATCCTGATAAGGTCACTGACAATGGACATGATATGTCGTATGGAGGCGGTGTCCGTGTGGGCTGGAAGGTAAAAGTCACCGAGCAATTCACCTTAGGGGCTGCTTATCAATCTAAAATGTGGATGAGCAAGTTTGATGATTATAAAGGGCTGTTCGCTGAGGAAGGTGATTTTGATATTCCTTCCACTTATGATATTGGATTTTCCTTTAAAGCGACGCCAAAAGTAACTTTCGCAGTAGATTATCAACGCATTAACTATGGTGATATCAAAGCATTGTCCAACGATTCTGCAATCGTTTTTACGCCCGGAGAAATTTTATTAGGGACAGAGGATGGACTGGGTTCTGGTTGGACTGATATGAAGATCTGGAAATTTGGGTTACAGTGGGAATATACCCCTGATCTCACATTCCGTATGGGTTATAGTCGAACCAATGATATTGTTCCCAATACACAAGCGTTATTGAATCTTCTTACCCCTGCTGTTATTACAGAACATTATACTTGTGGTTTTAGTACGTTTCTTTCAGAAAACATTGAATTAAGTATGGCATTTATGTATGCCCCTAATAATAAAGTGCAGGGTACTAATCCAAATACTGGCTCACAAACGGGTTATATAGAAATGGAACAGTATGAAGTTGAGTTTAGTTTAGGAAGCTCTTTTTAGGGCTAAACTTTCGATATAATGTCTACTGACTACGAAATCTTTAAAAAACACATATTGAACAAAAAGTTTACATATCATGACATTAACCCAATTACGTATCCTCAAAAAAGAGGGTGAAAAAATAACGTGTTTAACGGCTTATGATGCCAGTTTTGCCTATATACTTGATCAAGCGGGCATTGATATGATATTGGTAGGTGATTCATTAGGCATGGTGATTCAAGGACATGACAGCACTTTGCCCGTCACGATAGAAGATATGATTTATCATTGCCAACAAGTACATCGGTGTGTACAAAATTCTTGGTTAGTGGTGGATATGCCTTTTATGAGTTATGCGACACCGTCTACTGCTTTAGAAAATGCAGCACGTCTCATGCGTGAAGGACAAGCACAAATGGTAAAACTTGAAGGCGGTGCTTGGTTAGTTGAGACGGTGCGGTTATTGACTGAACGTGGAATTCCTGTGTGTGCCCATTTAGGTTTAACGCCACAATCTGTCCATCAATTAGGGGGATATCGCATACAAGGTCGTATTGAGAGTGAGGTGACACAATTACGTGATGATGCTATCGCTTTACAAGCTGCAGGGGCTTCGATACTGATTCTTGAATGTATCCCCGGTCTTATTGCATCCGATATCACCGCAGATTTAGAGATTCCTACGATAGGCATTGGGGCTGGTAGTGAATGTGATGGACAAGTGCTTGTTTTATATGATATGTTAGGCATTACTCGGGGTAGAAAACCTTCATTTTCCAAAGATTTCTTGCAGGAAACGGGCACAATTTCGGTGGCTATTACAGCTTTTAACGATGCGGTGAAAAAAGGCTCTTTTCCTGGAAAAGAGCATACATTTAACTGATTAACTGATGTTACGCACT
>DAOVZS010000069.1 GCA_030635005.1 Thiomargarita sp.
AACGGTGCCTAAAATAAAGAATAGGGTAATAAATGTCAAAAGCATAATCGCTTGCACACTCAAGCTGTTATACCATTTTACTGTTGTTTGTTGCATAGAAAATTCTCATTGATTAGCGTGTCTAAAATCAAATACATGTTTTTCATTCCTTGTACCTAGGGCGTTGCCCCAGGCTGATATATGTCGCCCTTTCAGGGCTTGTATCCTTGAAGAGAAATAAATATTTTATTTATAAAGCCATACGCGCATGAGTGATAATAATTTCTCTGTATCTACAGGTTTAGCCAAATAATCATTTGCACCTGCATCAATACATTTTGCTTTATCCTCTTTCATGGCTTTTGCAGTCAGCGCTATAATGGGTAAATTACGGAAACGAGATTGTGCACGAATTTTTTGCATCGCTTCATACCCATCCATTTCTGGCATCATGATATCCATGATGACTAAATCAATTTCGGGAGACTCATCCAAAGCAGTTAAGGCTTCCTTACCATCAGAAGCAATAAAGATCTCCATCTCTTTATCTTCTAACACCGTAGTTAATGCGAAACTATTACGGGGATCATCATCCACAATCAGGATATTTTTACCCTGTAACACTCTATTTTGATCATGCAAATTCCGCAAAATATCTTGTTTTTCTTGAGATAATTTAGCAGATTCTTGATGCAAAAATAAAGTGGTTTCATTTAACAGTCCTTCTGGAGAACGCACAGTTTTAATCGTCAGTACTTCTATAGACTGTTGCAATAACACATCTTCTGACGCATTCAATTCACGATCCATGTACAAAATGACAGGTATTTTTGATAACTTGTCATCATTGTACAGGGGTTCAAGCAATTTCAAACCCGAATTATCTTCAACATTCACATCAATAATAATACAATCAAATTCTGTTAATTCTAGGTGTTTTAAGGCTTCTACTCTGGTAATTGCCTGGATTGTTTGAATATTATCACCGATTAAATCAACAATTTGTTGTTTGTATACATCCTGTTCCACCAGCAGTAAGACTGTTTTTACCGCCTTACTCATGAATTGTGTAATTTCGTCAAAAACAGTGACAATCTGATCAGGCAATACAGGTTTGTGCAAATAGCCTACCGCTCCCATTTTAAGTGCGGTTAAGGCATCGCCTTGTGCTGAGATAAATTGTACTGGGATATGTCGTGTTTTGGGGTTTGTTTTGAGATGCTCCATGACTGACCAACCATCCATTTCAGGTAAGCCAATATCAAGTACAATGACATGAGGAAGATATTCTTGTGCTAATTCTAAGCCTATTTCACCTGTTTCAGCGACAATTGTTTTAAAATTCTTTTTCCGCGCTAAAATAATCAACAGTTTCGCAAATGTAGTGTCATCCTCAATAATTAACAGCACCTGATCATTAGGCTTGATATTGCCTTGATCATCTGTAATGGTGGTATTGATTTTGGGAGAGGGCAGTGTGATTTCTTGCGATTTAAGTATCGGTAAATTGAGTGTAAAGGTACTGCCTTTATCTTCTTCACTGGTCAATTCTAAATTACCGCCCAATAATTCAGCTAATCGACCCGAAATAGATAAGCCTAAACCTGTTCCCCCGAATTTACGACTCGTACTGCCGTCTGCTTGTTGAAAAGCCTCAAATATCCCTTGTTGTTTATCGGCAGGTATTCCAATGCCACTATCAGTGACACTAATGGCAATATGCTGGCTATCTGTCAGCTGTATCAGCATTTTAATTGAACCGATACTGGTGAATTTAAAGGCATTCGATAATAAATTATTGATGATTTGTTGGAAACGTTGTTCATCGGTATATAAAAGGGCAGGGACATTATCAGCGATGGTAATGGGGAAATCCAATCCTTTATCTTCAGCCAGTGGATTAAATTTCTGTTTTACGTGCACGATAAAATGGGCAATATCCATATCTTCAAGTTGGATATCCATTTTTCCAGCTTCAATCTTGGATAAATCCAAAATTTCATTAATCAATCGCAGTAAATCAGAACCTGCATTATGAATGGTTTGGGCTTGTTCAACTTCTTTTTCATTTAAATGGCTATTTTCGGATAAAATTTGCGACAGCATTAACATACTGTTTAATGGCGTACGTAACTCGTGCGACATATTAGCCAAAAATTCAGATTTGTATTGACTGGCTAATTCTAATTCCTCAGCCTTGACTTCAATGGCAGCCTTTGCCTTTTCCATGTCTACTTGTGTACGTTCTAAAGTACGATTTTTATCCTCGATTTCTTTTTGTTGTCTTTCCAATTCTCGGGTACGTTCTTCCAATTCTTCATTAATTTGACGTAATTCTTCTTGTTGCGATTGCAATTCTTCAGAGGAGCTTTGCAATTCTTCACTTTTTTGTTGCGTTTCTTGTAACAGAAACTCCATGTCTGTGCGGGCTTCTCCTGTACTGACGGCGATGCCAATACTGGGCATGATCTGTTTAAGATACTCATGTTCAAGCGGTGTGGGCGCATCATTAGAAAAACCCAGTTCAATCACCCCTTTCACGGTCATATTTTCATATAAAAAGGGAATAATCAGCACATGACGCGGAGATGCAACTGCGATACAGGATTGTATAATGGGTACAATTTCGTTATCTGTATGCGTACGTAAGAGTGTTTCTTTTTTTAAAGCCGCTTGCCCTACCAAACCTTCTCCGATTTCAAATTGAATCGGTGTTTTTTGATTCTTGGTATAGCCATAACTGGCAATGACTTCTAGATAAGCCCCTTCTTTAACGCCATAAAAGATACCAATATCTGCTTTGAGATACGTGGTGAGAAAAGAAATCACATTGTTAGCCAATGTCACAATATCAAGCCCGCCCCTCATTTTCTTATTTAATTCTGCTTGTCCATTTCTCAACCAATCCTGTTCTCCAATTTCGGCCATCTGTTTGTCAATTTCACTGTTTTTTGTTTTGAGATGCTCAACCATGATTTGAACTGCTGCATAAATCCCAGTAGCCTTTCGAGAATCAAATGTGATATCAAGATTACCAGCAGCAATTTTTTTGGTGATAGTGGCAATGTCACTGGGTTCACCGCCCACTTGTGTCATGATATCTCGTACAATATAATAAAATGCAAATGAGGCGACGAGAAATGCCAGTAAGGTCGTGAGAATGAGTATCAGCGTACTTTCTTGTGCTAAATCTTCCGCATATTGAACATCTTTTGCAATTTTGAAATGCAACATCTCTTCAATTGCTTTAGAATGATTCATAAATTCCTTAAAAAGTGCATCAAACTGTGCATCCAATAATTGATCTTCTTGTTTTTGGAGTACATTAAAATTATTGTCAAAACGGACTTGGGCTAGGTTTCGAAAGGTCGCAAGCTCTGTTTGAATCAAATGCAGTTTTTCTGCTATGGCTGTATCCTTAATAGCATAAAATGTGTTATGCTCATTTTCTCCTCCATTCAGCATGATTTCAATATACCAACGACTCTTATCAAGTAGTTTCCAGACATATTTTATGGCTTCTTTTTCTTCAGCCCCTGTGACGATTTCTTCAAACCATAGATGCGCTTCAACCACAGAAACTTGAAATTCAAGTATTGCTTCATTCATAGGATAGCTTTTCATGCTTATCTCTTGACTGACTGTATGCAATCTTATGATTTCAATAATACCAATGCTACCCGCAATAATAATAATTGCTAAGATCGAGAGAAAACTTATCGCTAATTTCTTTTTGATGGTCATATATAATATTCTCAGTTAGTCAACAGAATTCAACACATTATCTACCAAATATAGTAGATGTTTGCTATCAGACTCAATTTGTTTCATGTCATTGACCAAATTCTTTTGACCTAAATTATTAAGTACTTGTTCAACCATCAGACTACGATTGATAATTGTATTCAGTAAGATTTGTAACTTACTTTTGAGGTGCGCTATTTTTTTGTGTTCAAACGTGACATCTGCTTGTAAGGAGTGATGGGCTTCTGTGACCAAATCAGCAATGCTGTGAGGAAGCGTGCTTTCTTCCGTTTTCTGATGTTGTTTATCTTCTATTAAGCGACAATACGTTTCAATTTTGTCCCTAAGTTCCTGATTCTCAATGGGTTTCGTCAGATAATCAATAGCCCCTAAATCAAATCCTTGTTTTTGAAATTCTGAAGATTTATAAGCAGCTGTCATAAACACAATCGGTACATGTTGTGTTTTTTTGCGTTTTTGGATCATTTTGGCTGTTTCAAAACCATCCATTTGAGGCATTTGTATATCAAGTATGATTAAATCAACGGTATGTTTGAGAATAAGACTTAAAGCGAGTATGCCAGAATTGGCTTCAATGACCTTAGTATTCTCAAAATAGGTCTCAATGAGTGTACGTAAACTCAGTAGATTATTTTTATTATCATCAACAATAAGGATGCTGATAGGTTTTTCTTGTGACATTTATAAAACCTCTTGTTAAAATGTGAAGATTGAACCATGATTTTTTAGGTATCAAACCGTCTGAATCAGAATTTTTATGATTCAGACAAACTGATTACTTTTCTTTTTTAATCACAGCATAAGCAGAATGGTTATGAATAGACTCAAAATTTTCAGATTCAAGTATGTATGTAGAAATGCGTTCTTCCTTGTTTAATTGGATTGCGACATCACGTACCATATCTTCCACAAATTTCGGATTTTCATAAGCACGTTCGGTGACATGTTTTTCATCAGGGCGTTTCAGTAAGCCATATAATTCACTGGAGGCTTCTTTTTCAACTAAATCAATAATGTCTTCTATCCAAATAAACCCATTTGTTTTTGCAGTCACAGTGACATGCGAACGTTGATTATGGGCACCATACTTGGAGATTTTCTTAGAGCAAGGACATAAGCTGGTAACCGGCACAACAATTTTGAGTGTGATAGACGGTGTCTTATTGATGATCTCACCTATAAAAGTGACTTGATAATCCAGTAAGCTTTTAACACCCGAAACAGGGGCAGTTTTTCGCATGAAATAGCAGAATTCCATTTCAATATATCCAGATTTTGCTTCTAAACGCGGTAACATATCTGTCAGCATCTCTTTAAATGATTTTAGCGTGATTGCATATTGATGTTCATTGAGAATTTCTACAAAACGTGACATGTGTGTCCCTTTAAAATCATGGGGCAAATTCACGTACATATTAAAATTGGCAATCGTATTTTGTTCTTCTCCAGAGCGACTTTTAATACACACCGGATATTTAATGTCTTTAATACCCACTTTATCAATCGCAATATCACGTATGTCACGACTCTTCTGGACATCAGGCATTGTTGTTGTTGTCATTATTTCAATTGTTCCATTTTTTGGGAGATTGCAGCTACAATCCCGTTTGTATTTAAACCACATTGTGCTAACAATGTCGCTGTATCGCCATGTTCAACAAAGCTATCAGGTAATCCTAAATGTAATATTGGCGTTAAAACATCAGTATGTGCGTGTAAACATTCATTCACAGCACTCCCTGCACCGCCCATAATAACATTTTCTTCTATCGTCACCAGTAGTTGATGGGTAGTTGCCATTTTAATGATCATGTCAACATCTAAAGGTTTGATAAAACGCATATTAACAACACTTGCATTTAATTGCTCAGCTGCTTCTAAAGCGGGTTTTAACAGTGTTCCAAAAACAAGAATGGCTACTTTTTCACCGTGACGACGACAGTGTGCTTTTGCGATGGGTATTGTTGTCAAGTTTTTTTCAACAGTCACTCCGATGCCTGCTCCACGGGGATAACGCACTGCACTGGGACCCTTATGCTTAAATCCAGTCGTCAACATTTGGCGACATTCATTTTCATCAGCAGGCGCCATGATTAACATGTTAGGAATACAGCGTAAAAAAGACAAATCAAAGCTACCCGTATGCGTAGGACCATCAGCACCGACTAAACCCGCCCGATCTATCGCAAATAACACGGGCAAGTTTTGTAAGGCGACATCATGGATTAATTGGTCATACGCCCGTTGCAAAAAGCTAGAATAAATGGCAACTACGGGTTTTAAACCCTCACAAGCCATACCAGCCGCTAAAGTCACGCTATGTTGTTCCGCAATTCCCACATCAAAATAACGTTCGGGATATTGTTTAGAAAATTTAACCAATCCCGAACCGTCGCACATGGCAGGTGTAATTCCAATCAGACGCTCATCTTCGGCAGCCATATCACACAGCCAATTGCTAAAAATTTGAGTATAACTGGGCGCAGTTGCTGATTTAGCCAGCATTTCTCCCGTTTTAGGATTGAAAGGGGTGACCCCATGATAATTACAAGGATCATTTTCAGCACTGGGAAAGCCTTTACCTTTTTTAGTGATAATATGTAAAAATTGAGGCCCTTCTAAGGCTTTCATATTTTTCAATGTTTTCAATAAGATAGGTAAATCATGACCATCAATAGGTCCAATATAATTAAACCCCAATTCTTCAAATAAAGTACCCGGTATAATCATCCCTTTCATGTGTTCTTCAGTGCGTTTTGCTAATTCTCGCATCGTAGGCATGCGTTTCAGCAGTTGTTTACTGCCTTCACGCACTGAAGCATAGAATGGGCTCGATAACACTTTGGCTAAATATTGAGATAATCCCCCGACATTGGGAGATATGGACATATTATTGTCATTTAAAATCACCAAGAGATTCGCATCTAGCTCTCCCGCATGATTTAAAGCTTCAAAAGCCATCCCTGCTGTCAATGCACCATCTCCAATAATAGCCACCGCTTTACGCTTTAGCCCTAATTGTTTATTCGCCAGCGCCATACCTAATGCTGCACTGATAGAGGTGCTAGAATGACCTACGCCAAATGCGTCATAAGGGCTTTCGTCCCGTTTTGGAAATCCAGCAATCCCGCCACATTGTCGTATGCTTGCCATCTCAGTACGTCGCCCAGTCAAAATTTTATGAAAATAACTTTGATGTCCCACATCCCATATTAAACGATCTTCTGGGGTGTTATAGATATAATGAAGTGCAATCGTGAGTTCAACCACCCCTAAATTAGACGCTAAATGCCCACCTGTTCGACTGATAGTCTCCAGAAAAAATTGGCGTAATTCTATGGCGAGTTGGGGTAACTCCTGCTCAGACAATTGACGTAGTTGGGTAGGTGTTTGGATGTGATCTAGTATAGGTTCGTTCATTGTCCGCTGTGTTACTAAAGGCTGTTCCTGTGCTTGGCTAGGCATTTGAAGTTGTTCAAATAATATTTGACTTGTCATAGATCACCTCATTAATGCTAATAAACGTTCCGTATTCGGTGCTTCTATGATGCCTTTCTCTGTCACAATAACATCAACCAGTTCGGCAGGTGTGACATCAAAAGCGGGATTCCAGGCAGTCGCACCTTCTGCTGCATTATTAAGTACTTCAAGCATAGCACGCTCTTCAATAACAATATGTTCACCAGACACTAAGCTCATATCTATCGTTGATGTGGGTGCAACCACCATAAATTTAATATGATGTTGACGTGCTAATACCGCTAAACTATACGTCCCTATTTTATTAGCAACATCACCATTCGCCGTAATACGATCTGAACCTACAATCACCCAATCTATCCGTTTTTGTTGCATTAATGCGGCTGCTGCACTGTCAGCTAACAAGGTTACAGGAATATTATCTTGTAATAATTCCCAAGCGGTTAAGCGTGCCCCTTGTAACCAAGGACGTGTTTCGTCTGCATACACTTGGATAATTTTCTTTGCCTCAAATGCACTGCGAATAACACCCAAAGCTGTCCCATATCCACCCGTGGCTAAAGCACCGGCATTACAATGTGTTAAAACCCGACAGTCTGTGGGTAATAATGCAGCGCCTAATGTTCCCATCACATGATTAGCTGCAATATCTTCTTGATGTATACATTGGGCTTCTTTGAGTAAAACAGGGATTGGGTTGCCGATAATCGTGGAAAAACATGCTTTCATACGCTGCAAAGCCCACACTAAATTCACAGCTGTGGGGCGTGCTTGTGCTAACTGCTGTAAATCCTTATCAATCTGCGTTTGCCACTGTTCTGGATGGGTAGCATACGCTGCCTTAGCAGCCAATACTACCCCGTAAGCAGCGGTGATACCAATAGCAGGGGCGCCCCGTACTACCATATCTTTAATAGCTTGTGTGACCTCAGGTGCTGTATCTAACACCATCATGCTTGTTTCATCAGGCAATTTTCGTTGATCTAATAAATATAAGTGATCTTTTTGCCACAGTATAGGGTTTACATTGAGTAATGCTTTCATGAAGAAAAATGGTATAAAAAAAACTTGTCATTTTAATTTATATTAAATAGAACAATATTACAAGTCAAGAGCAAGCGGGATATGTTAGAATAGATATCATTCTCATTACCATTAGAAAGGAAATAATAATGACAGCACCAGTACATGTCGCTATCACTGGCGGAGCCGGTCAAATCGCTTATTCTTTGTTATTCCGTATTGCATCAGGAGAAATGTTAGGTCCAGATCAACCAGTGATTCTACATTTGCTGGAAATCCCAGTCGCATTAGGTGCTTTAAAAGGGGTTGCTATGGAGCTTGAAGATTGTGCCTATCCTTTGTTACAAGATATTATTGTGACTGATAATGCAGTAGAAGCCTTTACAGATGTCAATTATGCGTTACTGGTTGGGGCAACCCCGCGCGGTCCCGGGATGGAAAGAAGTGACTTACTGAAAATCAATGCTGAAGTCTTTAAAGTACAAGGCAAAGCCTTAAATGACCATGCACATCGTGATGTTAAAATACTCGTTGTGGGTAACCCTGCCAATACCAATGCCTATATCATCAAACATGCTGCTCCTGATTTAAATCCAAAACAAATCACCTCCATGATGAGTCTTGATCATCACCGTGCGTTAAGCCAATTAGCGACTAAAACGGGGACTAAAGTGAGTGATATTAAAAATCTAACCGTTTGGGGCAACCATTCCGCAGGACAATATCCTGATATCAGTCATGCCACCATTAAAGGGCAAGCAGCCAAATCTTTAGTTGATCAAGATTGGATTGTAAATACGTTCATGCCTACCGTACAAAAGCGGGGTGGAGCAATTATTGATGCACGTGGTAAGTCAAGTGCTGCATCTGCAGCTTTTGCAGCCCTTTCGCATATGCGGAATTGGGTGAATGGAAGTAAGGAATGGATAAGTATGGGTATTTGTAGTGATGGGAGTTATGGCATACCAGAAGGTTTAATCTATTCTTTTCCCGTCACGGTCAAAAATGGTGAATACCATATTGTACAAGGCTTAGACATTGATGAATTTAGTCGTCGCCAGTTATTAGCCAATCAACAAGAATTGGAATCTGAACGTGATGCATTGGTAGATGTGCTTAAATAAACAATATCTCAAATACCCTTCCCAAAAACACATCCCTGAGTTTGTTTCTAGTAACAAAATCCACAATTCACTTTCCTGAAATTCAGGAGAGCCATTTCCTTATTCCTCGTTCCCAACCTCTGGTTGGGAATGCCTTCTTCGACGCTCTGCGTCGACTGTATCGCCAAACTCTACATACGAATCTACAAAGCATCTTTTCCTCGTTCCCAACCTCTGGTTCACTGCCATTAACTTAAGAAATAACTCGTTGAAATTAAACATAAATTTCTCGTTCCCAC
>DAOVZS010000263.1 GCA_030635005.1 Thiomargarita sp.
ATCCAATACACTCCAATGCGAATACTGTTGCATGGCAGTCATCAAGTATTTCGTATAATAACTGTTACGCTCTTTAGCATCACCATAAGAAGCGGTATTCGGTGCAGTCGCATAAGCAATTAATGATCCTGTAGGACTGTCCATTTTCGCAAATCCTTTTTTAATACCACCAAAGCCTTTTTTGTTAGGATTATTTTTAAAAGGATCATCACGACAGGCATCAAGAATCATAATATTGATCCCATTATCCACACGCTCCATTTGAGCTAACACATAATTAGCATCTAAATTTTTCCAACGAATCTCCTTAACCTTCTTTATTTTGGCATCAATAGGCACTAAATAGTTAATGCCTTTATTTTGTATCCCATGTCCTGAAAAATAGAATAAACCCACTCCGCCTTTACGTTGTAATCGTGTTCCAAAGTTTTCAACTGCTTCTGTCATCTCTTGATTTGTCACATTATATTTAACAATAACTTCAAAACCTAACTTTTTCAATACTTTAGCCATATCCTTAGCATCATTCACAGGATTATCTAAAGGTTGAACATGTTGATATGCCCCATTACCAATAATTAAGGCAAGCCGTGCTGACACGGAAGACATCATACTGACACTAAATAACAAGATACACACTCTAATCATAAAAAATCCTCTATGTGCCATTAAAGAACATCAATTTCTTTAATCGTAAGCCTTGTGATTGAAAATAACCCCATAAAAAGGGTAATAATCGTATAAATTGTTTCGGGTAAGTGATTGAAAATAAAAAGTATTTCATCATAATCTTAGGACGTAGATAAAAACTTAAGAGCAAATTTTTATATTCTTGATCCAATGCTGCCTTTGTAAATCCTTCAGGAGTCCATAAAAAATTCATTCCATTCATACGCCTCCAATCTTCTGCCCTCATATGAGTCCCATATAACGTCTGATAAATCGCTGAACCGGGATAAGGCGTGAATTTGCTCAGATTCAGAGTAGTTAATGGAATACGTTTTAAAAACGCTTTGGTTTCTGCAATAGTCTCCAAGGTTTCACCGGGATATCCTAACATTAATAAACCTTTACACCGAATACCCGCCTCATGCGTCCATAAAATGGCTTGTTCTGATGTCTCAACACGAACAGCCTTATCCATTTTTTGCAATAATGCATTTGATCCTGTTTCCAAACCAAAACTAATTTCCCAACAACCAGCAGCTTTCATTTTTTTTAAGACGTCAGGTTTCACCGTATCTACACGGGCGGTGCAACTCCACGTTATTTTAAGCTTGTTATTGATGATGAGTTCACACAGTTTTAATACACGGATGCGACTGGCTACAAATAAATCATCAACAAACATAATGTGACGAATACCATACGTTTGATTCAGATGTTGCATCATATTAAAAACGGCTTGTGGCGTATATGTTCTTACTTGATTGCCAAAAGTAGCCGTATCACAAAATTTACAATGAAAAGGACAGCCTCGAGAAGCAGCTATGGTAGCCACAGGTCCCGTGGGATAATCATAAATAGCAGGTAAATAGGCTTCTGGAAATTGTGGTAATAAATCCCAAGCAGGCCTGGGTAAATCATCTAATTTCTTTTGAATCATGGTTTGAGGCGTCTCCATGATGTGATCACCCATACGATACAAAATACCCTTAACCGTCAACGGTTTTTTTCCTTGATCTAAAATAGGCAACAAAGCACTGATCACCGATTCGCCTTCATGAAGGACTGCAATATCAAAATCTTGAAAACGTTGCATGGTTTCCATCCCCATAGAGGACATATGAGGTCCGCCCACTAAAATAATGATATTGGCTAGATGACATTTCACTTCTCGCGCTATCTCAATAGCCGAAGATACGCCCACTGTAAATAATGTAATACCCAGATAACGGGGTTGTATTTGAATAATACGTGCAGCGACTTGAGACACTGAAAGCTGTTCAATATCACTTTCAATAATCATGGGATCATAACCATCCACACGTACTTGCGCTGCTAAATGTAATAAACCTAAAGAGGGCGCATGATTTGTAATTTGACGTACAAAATCATAACCCGGTGCAATACGTTCATACGGTGGATTTACAAATATAATATCAGCCATATTATATTATTAATACCAGAAACATCATTATTCTATTTTTCCTTTGAAGGCACGTGTTTATTCATATATTCTTGAAGTTCAGCAAGTGCTTTCGGTGTTAGACTTGTTAATATATCATGTGGTTTCAAACCTGTTAATCTATCATGTGGTGTCACTTCTGCTAATATTTCTTGAGGTTTCAAACCTGTTAATCTATCATGTGTTGTCACTTCTGCTAATATTTCTTGAGGTTTCAAACCTGTTAATCTGTCATGTGGTGTCACTTCTGCTAATATTTCTTGAGGTTTCAAACCTGTTAATCTATCATGTGCTGTCATGCCATCTAATCTATCTTCTATCGCCATATCAGACCAATAGATTTTTCCATACATCCTTCCCATTTCTGAGAGTTGTTCTGCAGTGACTTCAAAATTCATTTTATCTCCTTTC
>DAOVZS010000024.1 GCA_030635005.1 Thiomargarita sp.
AAGCCCCGTTGGGGCGGAGGCACAAGCACAATCTTGTCTGATTAAGACATTAACAATGATAAGGTTACGCTGAAAAATCCACAATTTACTTTCCTGAAATTCAGGAGAGCTATTTAAGGTGTAGAGTCGGTTGTGCCTTCGCCCCAACGGGGCTTAATAATATAGCCAGGGGCATCGCCCCTGGAATTAAAAAATGGAAAGATGCTTTTTAGAAACAGAGCATCAGTTAATAAACTGTCCGATCCATCAAAAAATGTTCTTCTAATAATGCAATCATAAAGGTTTCAATATCAGCAGTTCTAGGATTTTTAGGCAGTTCTGATGTTTTAGCCGCCAAATCAATATCATTTTCTAATTGTTCTGAATAATCAAGGACTTCTTTTATCGTCCATTTTCCTTGTTTGATATCTAAAAGTGTCTCTTTATAAGTCAATGGAAAATGAATGCTGCCTGTATTCAGTAATTCATTCCCCTCCATTAAAAGTCTAATAAGATGAGAGGCAAATTTAGTATCAAAGCCATATTTAGTAATCAAGGTTTTTCGATTGCCTACTTTACTCAAGCGTTCTTCAATCATATTCAAAGCTTTTTTGACATAAATACCTTTTTGTAAATTTAAATCTCCAATAATACAATAGTCTTTATTAAATTTTATGAAAGGTAAATGCTTGTCTTTAAGTTCTATTAACAGTTCTTTTGGCTTAGCAAAGTCTTTTAAGTAATGAAAAGCATTGTCTAATTCATGAAATTTATCACTCCGAATCACCATTTTGTGTTTTTGAGAAAATGCGTATCCTTTGAATTTTGACAACAGCCCTTTATGTGGAAATTGATGCCGTTTTTCTAATAATGCACGTCCTGCCTCATTAATATATACAATATTTTCTTCATTCACAAAAAGTTGTTCAATAATATTGGGATTATTATCCAATGCTAATTTTACAAATTTTCTAAATTCATATAATTTCCTGTCAACAGCATATTGCGTGTTTTTACCCATATCATCTTTGTCGCTAATAGATAAGTTGATTTCGTCCACTTTTTGAAAACCAAATACAAATGATTTAATGGGTAAAAAGATCCCTGAAAAATCATTATCTGAGGTCGGTGTATGGGTACCATACAAATGCGAACCCACTCTTATTTCAAGGATCTTGTTATCATGAGCGATTTGATTAAGATTCATTGTTTAAAATCCAGTTGTCTCCAAGCTTCATACAGAATAACGGACACTGCGTTAGATAAATTGAGACTGCGATGTGTGGTATTCATGGGAATCCGTATCACTTGTTCAGGAGGTAAGGTGTCTAACATTGCTTGGGGTAAACCACAGGTTTCTGAACCAAAGATAAACGCATCCTCTGCTTGATACTGGGGCACGTTATAATATTGTGTACCACGTGTAGAACATGCAAACAGGCGTTTATGGGGCACCTTATCCAAAAATTCTTGTAGTGAATTATATTCTTGAACACGTGCCCATTCATGATAATCTAATCCTGCCCGTTTCAGTTTTTTATTTTCTAATTCAAATCCAAGCGGATGAATTAAATGTAATGGGATATCGGTATTGGCACATAAACGAATAATACTCCCTGTATTCTGTGGGATTTCTGGTTGATAAAGAATGCAATGAAACATGAGTTAATAATAATTCCTTGTAAATTTATTTTTTGTGAGAGATAATTGAAAATATGCAGATTGGACCTTATATTTTAAAAAATAATCTAATTCTTGCTCCTATGGCGGGAATTACTGACCTTCCATTTAGAGAACTTTGTAAACAATTTGGGGCAGGAATGGCTGTTTCTGAAATGATTTCATCTAATTCTTTACTTTGGGGAAGTGCGAAAACAATACGACGGGCGAATCATGAGGGTGAAACAGAGCCAAGATGTGTACAAATGGTAGGATCTGATCCCCAATTATTAGCCAAAGCTGCACAACATAATGTTGAACATGGGGCACAAATTATTGATCTCAATATGGGATGCCCTGCTAAAAAAATTTGTAATGTCATGGCAGGATCTGCCTTATTGAAAAATGAGTCGTTGGTGGGCAAAATTCTTGAGACAGTGGTCAATGCAGTTGATATTCCCATCACCTTAAAGATTCGTACGGGTTGGGATAAAAGTCACCGTAATGGCGTTAAAATCGCACAAATCGCAGAAAATTCAGGCGTACAAGCCTTGACAGTACATGGACGCACGCGCGCTTGTGGCTTTTCTGGAGAAGTAGAATATGACACCATTGCTCATATTAAAAGCATCCTCAATATTCCCGTGATTGCTAATGGTGATATCAATACTCCAGAAAATGCGAAGTATGTCTTAAAGTATACAGGGGCAGATGCCATCATGATAGGACGTGCTGCAATGGGCTATCCCTGGATATTTAGAGAAATCAACTATTTTTTAACACACGGTGAATATTGTCTTGAAGCGACTGTCATTGAACGACGTGATACATTATTGGCACATCTCAAGACACTATACCAATTTTATGGTGAATATACAGGGGTTAGAATGGCACGTAAACATTTATCTTGGTATAGCAAAGGGCTAGCACATGCTGCTGTTTTTCGTAATACAGTCAATCATGTGGATAGTTCTGCTGAACAAATTAAGTTGACGAAAGCTTTTTTTTCACCTTTGATTGACGCTGACGCACCGCCTCATATAAACAAATCCCTGTTGCCACCGACACATTAAGGCTTTCTACTTTACCTAACATGGGAATACGCACTAAGCTATCACACATTTCTCGTGTCAAACGGCGGAGTCCTTTGCCTTCTGCTCCCAAAACGACTGCTAATGATCCTGTTAATTTGCTTTCAAAAAGACTGGTTTGCGTCTCACTGTCTGCACCGATTAACCAGATACCTTGTTCTTTTAACCATTGTAAGGTTCTGGCAAGATTGGTGACTTGAATAATGGGAATATCTGCTCCACTGGCCACTTGTCGTACAGTAGGGGTTAAGGGACAACTTTTATTTTTAGGGATAATCACTGCATGAATACCCGCAGCATCTGCACTGCGCAAACAAGCCCCTAAATTATGCGGATCTTGTATATCATCCAACACTAATAAAAAAGGGGCTTCATTGCTTGAAGCAAATAAGGCTTCTAATGAAAGCTGATTTTTAACAGGGCGGGCTTTAATCACTACCCCTTGATGATGCCCGTTTTCTGTTAATTTATCCAATGTTTTTCGGGGAACTGATTGAATTGTAATCCCCAATTCTTCTGCTTGTTTTTGCAACGCTTGGATTTTCGTCGATTGCTGTTCTCTTTGTGTCCATAATTCTACAATGCGAGAAAAATCATTGTGAAAAACATGTCTCACAGCGTGTAAACCAAAAATTTGTTCGTATTGAGTCACAATGTTCTGTTCCGCGATAAGTTAAATCCACAAAAAATAGTCACTAATAATCCTTGTACACCAATAATAGAAAACATCAGTAATTGCATGACAATAGAATAAGCGACTGCCAAGCTTTCATCAATACCATATAAACTCAAAGCCAATACACATGCGACTTGATAAACCCCAATATAGCCCGGTGCTGAAGGCAAAGAAATCGCCAATAATACAAATACACCCACCGTTAAAGCAGCCGTAAAGGGCAAATCCCATCCAAAAGCCATCATGACTTGCCACATCCAAAAGTAATCTATGATATAAATAAACACCGTCAATAACAATACAATAATCACATTATGTATGTGACGAAAGACTTGAACGCCTTCTAAACCATGTAACACCCATTCTTGTAATTTAGGCCATTTCGTCCATTGTTGCACATAGGCATGTAAACGATCCGCAAAAATCGCTAATGAGATTAAAACAGACGTTGCCAGCACAAAAATCGCAATCACCCCTTTTCCAAGATCAGGATCAATATGACTGCCATGTATCCAAAGCAATAACAAGGTACATAATCCCACCACAATCATATCAAGCATGCGATCAATCACAGCACTACTCACCGCACGCCCTAACACTAACGAGGTAAAATGATGAATCGCCACTACCCGTAACACTTCGCCTGCTCGTGCAGGATAAATCATATTGCCCAAATACCCAATATTAGCAGCTTGCCAAAAATATTTAAAATTTGTCAAAGGCAAACGCGCGACCAAAGTCCATCGCAAAGAGCGTAAAGCGATAATCATGATAATCAAGCTTGCTGCCAACAAAATGGGCATAATCTGTATTGTTTTGAGGGCTGTAAAAAAAACGTGCCAATCTAAACGTGACAAGAGAATGGCTAATAACGTAATACTCAGCCCTAAGCCAAAAATGATAAAAAATTTATGTTTCATGTACCTTTTTATGACGTAATTTAAGCTCATTTTCGGGTAAAATAATATTGAGCTCTAAAACTTCATACTTACCCTCTTGTTCCACATTAATTTTAACATCTTCATTGCCAATCTTCATGTATTTTTTGACTACATCTAGAATTTCTTGTTGTAATTGTGGCAGAATACGATCCAGTTGTGTAGTAACAGCACCATCCCGTTGACGACGTTCATGAGCAACAATAATCTGTAAACGCTCTTTTGCAATTAAAGCAGAACTTGGACCTTCCTCTTTAATAAAATAGTGTAAAAAACTCATACTGATATCACTTTATGTATTATCTTCCAATAAGACGAGAAAATAAACTTTTTTTCTTTCTCACGGGGGGATCTTCACCCAAAAAACGGGCTACCACATCCAAATAAGCCATTCCAGCATCACTCTCATTATCTAAAGTAATGGGTGTTCCTGAATTTGAAGCATGTAAAACAGACTCTGATTCTGGAATAATCCCTAACATTGGCAATGCTAAAATGTCTGTGACATCATCCACGCTAAGCATGTCACCGTTCTCTACCCTTTTTGCTGAATAACGGGTCAATAATAAATACTCTTTCACCGGTGCCATATCTTGTACAGCACGACGTGTTTTACTTGCCAACATGCCCACAATACGATCAGAGTCTCGTACAGAAGAAACCTCTGGATTCGTAATGATTAAAGCTTCATCAGCAAAATACATCGCCATAATCGCCCCATGCTCAATCCCTGCGGGTGAATCACAAATAATATATTCAAATCGTTTTTTTAAGGCTTCTAATACTTTTGCGACACCTTTTAAGGTTAAGGCATCTTTATTACGTGTTTGTGAAGCGGGCAAAATGTATAAACTATCTACACGTCTATCTTTAATGAGTGCTTGATTTAAATTACCTTCACCATTAATGATATTAATGAAATCATAAACAACCCGACGCTCACAGCCCATCACAAGATCAAGATTTCGTAATCCCACATCAAAATCAATTACAACGGTTGGAATTCCGCGCAATGCTAAACCAGTCGCAAAAGCGGCACTGGTGGTTGTTTTTCCAACACCACCTTTACCTGATGTAACAACAATAATTTTAGACAAGATATTTTCCTGCGGTTCAAATGTAAATATTTCAATAATGATATATATAGTTAAAGGGGTTCAATTTCTAAGTCATTTCCTTTTAAATATACTTGTACTGATTGACTCAGTAAATTTTCAGGAAATTCTTCATTAACCCTATATTTTCCAGCAATAGAAAGCAGTTCTGCATTAAACTGTTGACAAAAAATTCTAGCCTCTTTATCACCATTAATGCCTGCGAACGCCCGTCCACGTAAAGGACCATAAATATGAATATGTCGATGTGCTAATACCTCAGCCCCATGACTCACAGTACCCAACACAATTAAATCACTATTAAGGGCTACCACTCTTTGTCCTGAACGTATGGGATGTGTCACTATTTTACACATGGAAGACATTGGGATAATAGACTGTTCTTCTTCTTTCTCTTCTTTTTGCTCCAATTCTTCTATTAAAGAATGGGGGGTTGGTGTCGTATGTGTTAAAAGTCCTAAATTTAAACTTAATGCGATTTCTCGTTGTTGTGGATTACCACCGCGGATAGCGATGGGCATTAATCCAGCAGTACGGACTACTTTAACAACATCATGTACATCAACACTATTATCATCATTCTGCACAGCATGCAGATCAATAACAATCGGGGCATGTTGAAAAAACATGGGGGCTTTAGAGATTTTTTCAGCTAATTGCTCAGTAATACTCTCAATATTAGTCTCTTGCAAATGCAAGACCATTAATGTTAATAAATTACCTTTTAATTCAAGTGTTGACATAAATAAACAGACATGTAAATACTAATCCCTATATTATAGTATATAATGTAGGCATTAATTTGTAATTAATAATTAATATGTTAAATCTTATCAATGACATAAAAGAGGTAGCAGATGGAGCTCAATATTATTTTTCAAAACCTGACTGATATGCAAACACGAACCGATTTGCTCAGGGGGTATCTTTGACTATACTAACAAATTTGAACGTCTGATTGAAGTTAATCGTGAACTTGAAATCCCTGAATTGTGGAATGATCGAGAACGTGCTCAAGCATTAGGACAAGAACGGGTTGCATTAGAAAAAATTGTATCTACCATAAATCAACTCAATACTGGGATAAAAGATGGACAAGAATTGTTAATTCTAGCACAAAATGAAGATGATCATGAGATAGTTACGGATGTGTGTCAAGATATCAAAGTGTTAGATCAACAATTATCTCAATTAGAATTTTCTCGTATGTTTTCAGGAGAAATGGATGGAAACAATGCATTTTTAGATATTCAATCGGGTTCAGGGGGTACTGAGGCGCAAGATTGGGCTAAAATGTTATTACGTATGTATTTACGTTGGGCTGAAGATCATGGTTTTGTCACAGAAGTGATTGATTATTTAGCCGGTGAAGTAGCCGGTATTAAAAGTACCACGATTCGTGTCATGGGTGATTATGCATATGGTTGGCTACGCACAGAAATTGGGGAACATTGTTTAGTGCGTAAATCTCCTTTTGATTCTAGTAATCGCCGTCATACCTCATTTGCCGCCGTATTTGTTGCACCCGAAGTAGATGATAACATGGATATTGACATTAATCCATCCGATTTACGTATAGACGTGTACCGTGCCAGCGGAGCAGGCGGACAACATGTTAATCGAACAGAGTCAGCAGTACGTATTACACATTTGCCCACCAATATCGTAGTGCAATGTCAAAATGATCGTTCGCAACATAAAAATAAAGCGACTGCGATGAAACAGTTACAGGCAAAACTGTATGAGCGAGAATTGCAGTTACGACGTGCTGACCAAGAAGAGCTTGAAGCGAGTAAAGCCGATATTGGTTGGGGCAGTCAAATTCGTTCGTATGTGTTGGATAAATCACATATTAAAGATTTGCGTACAGGCATAGAAACAGGCAATACACAAGCTGTCTTGGATGGCGATTTAGATCAATTCATTGAAGCCAGTTTAAAAAAAGGACTTTAGCAGCCTGTCCACATAGGCATACATCGCCAGGTGGCATTATCGCCCCTGGGTTGTGTCAACCTTTTCAATAATCGCTGATATGATTCCACTCAGCATCTGCTAACCATTGTGCTGGATTGGACAAGAAATCAATCAAGCCCCCAAGAACTTGATAATGTTTACCTTCCTCATCAGCTATTTTTAATAACATCTCTTTCAAAATCGGATCATCCACTTCTTGTGCTTTATTCTGGTAAAATTCTTGACTCTTTTTTTCATGAATCTGAATTTGTCGGAATAATGCTATCTCATCTGATTTGACTTCCATTGAAGGATCTAGCGTCATTCCAGAAAAAATGTCTTTGACATGAGGGAAAATAGCATCATTAAGCGTTGGAATATTAGCATGTTCCTTGAAAGCTTGGAAAATATTATAATGTTCCACTTCAGATTCAGCCATTTCTATCAAGATTTTTTTCAAACCAGGATTACTAGAACGTTCTGCCAATTTACGATAATGTGCCTCTCCTTCCTTCTCTACTTGCATCGCATATTCAAGAATATCTACCATATACACTCTCCTCTTAGTGGTTTTGAGACGGGACTAAATTACCGCCACGATATTGGATAACCGCTGCTTTCACAATTTCCATTGCACGCGCACGTGCTTCTTGTTCATCATAAGGCTGAACAAAAGCCTGACGTTCATTACAAAGGCATTTTACTAAAAGAAAGGCTACAATTTCAACAGTCATGGATTGTTGAGCAACCGTATCAATGTTTAGCTTCTTATCTTGTAATTGCACTCTTAATTTGGCAACAACATTTTCAACAGATATTTCTAACTGATTTGATGCTTCTTGATAAATCTCTTGCATGATATCCTCATTACACAAACCGTAATCTAGGACGGTTGAATCAATCTGACTAAAAAATCCCACACACGTCCAATACTTGCAATATGCATTTTTTCATTGGGAGAATGGGGAAATCTGATGGTAGGACCCATAGAAATCATATCCATTCCTGACACTTTTTTACCAATAATACCACATTCAAGCCCTGCATGCATGACATCTATCACTAATTTTTGTCCCTCAAATAAGTTTTCATAAACATCTTGACTTTTGGCTAATAACGGTGATTTCCTATTGGGTTGCCACGCAGGATAACGCGTATCGTGATATACCGTACCGCCCACTAAGCGTGTTATTGTATCTATGCTTTGCATTGACACTTCAAGTCGTGATTCTACTGCACTTCTCACACTCAATAATACGTTTAAGTGTCCATTTTCACAGCATATATGAGCCAGATTATGAGAACTTTCCACTCTGAATTCAGGAGATAAGGTCGCAACACCATGGGGTAAAGTGATTAAAAAATCAATGATTGTTTGCGTGTTGCCCGCCATTTTCTCTGGACTGCCTTTGTGAACATCAACAGTAATGCATAAATCAGCATCAGTCTGTTGATATTCTGATGTTAAGTTTATTGCATTCTCTTGAATTAAACTTTTGACCTTTTCAATATGTTGTGTTGGCACAGAGATAAGCATGTTGGCATCACGTGGAATAGCATTATGTGCACTTCCCCCTGTGATATTGATAATATTAATAGGGACTGTTTTTTGAATAAAAGACAACAGACGGGCTAATACTTTGATCGCATTGGCTCTTTCAATATGAATATCAACACCTGAATGCCCCCCTTTTAATCCAGAAATATGCACATTAAGGCATTGAGATTGTGTTGAAACATCAATCAAATCAAGCGGTAAAGAAAGATGCGTATTGACGCCCCCTGCACAACCAATAGTGACATGCCCTTCATCTTCAGAATCAATATTAATCAGTAATCGTCCCTCAAAAAAATCTGATGCTAAGGCATTAGCCCCATGTAAACCTGTCTCTTCGTCTACTGTAAATAAGAGTTCTAAGGGAGGATGAGCAATGTCTTTATCCACCGCTAAGGTCATTGCAATTGCAATCGCAATACCATTATCAGCTCCTAAACTGGTTTGATCAGCCGTGATCCAGTCTTTCTCATAAATAAGTGTAATGGGATCTTGCGTAAAATCATGATGTGATGCAGGTGTCTTCTCACACACCATATCTACATGTCCTTGCAAAATAATAATAGGAGCGGTGTCATATCCTGTAGATGCGGGCACTTTAATTAAAATATTATGACTTTTATCTGTTTTTGTCTCAAAGTGATTGTCATGTGCCCATTGAATTAGCCATTGACAAATCGCGTGTTCATTTTTAGAACAACGTGGAATCGCACTTATTTTCTCAAAATAATGCAGAATTTCAGTGATTTTTGGATGTTTATATTTCATATTTTAGTAACTCATATTACGCATAATTTTTTTTGTTATGTTACCCCCTTTCTAGGAAAGGATACAAGCCCTGAAAGGGCGAGATATATTAGCCTGGGGCAACGCCCTAGGATTGATGTGCGTCACATGAATTAGTAAAGGGATTGGATGATAAGTATAATAACATTAAATACTCACAAGAAAAATATAGAATAATATGAATTATCCGAAACAATTTGATGTCATTGTCATTGGCGGTGGACATGCGGGTACAGAAGCTGCCCTTGCTGCTGCCCGACTCGGTGCACAAACAATTTTATTAACGCATAATATTGAAACTTTAGGTCAAATGTCTTGTAATCCTGCGATAGGAGGGATTGGTAAAGGGCATTTAGTCAAAGAAATTGATGCCTTAGGAGGAATCATGGCACGGGCTGCTGATCAAGCAGGCATCCAATTTCGTATTTTGAATGCTAGAAAAGGACCTGCAGTGCGTGCCACACGTGCCCAAATAGATCGTGTGTTATATAAAGCAGTGGTGCGACAAGCCATTGAAACACAAGAGAATTTATACTTATTTCAGGAATCTGTAGATGATTTAATGGTAGAAAATCAGCAGATCATGGGGGCTAAAACCCAATCAGGCATCCGTTTTTTAGCACCCACCGTCGTTTTAACAACGGGTACTTTTTTAGATGGCATTATCCATATTGGTTTAAGCCATTATCCAGGAGGGCGTGCGGGTGATCCCCCATCAATAAGTTTAGCACAGCGCTTACGTGAATTACCTTTACGTGTTAATCGCCTAAAAACAGGAACTCCCCCTCGCTTAGACAGTCGAAGTTTAGATTATTCACAAATAACTCCGCAAGCAGGCGATGAACCCGTGCCTTATTTTTCTAATAAGGCAAACCTGCATCCACGCCAAGTACCCTGTCATATTACATATACGAATGAGCATACGCATGATATTATTCGCAGTGGACTTGATCGTTCTCCCATGTATACAGGCGTGATTGAGAGTATCGGTCCTCGTTATTGTCCATCCATTGAAGATAAAATCGTCCGTTTTTCGAATAGAAATGCACACCAAATTTTTGTAGAACCTGAAGGTTTAAACACATTTGAAGTCTATCCTAATGGTATTTCCACAAGTTTACCCTTTGATATCCAATTATCTTTGGTACGTTCAATAAAAGGGTTTGAACAGGCCCATATTACACGTCCTGGTTATGCGATTGAATATGATTTTTTTGATCCCCGAGACTTACAACCCAGCTTGGAAACAAAAGTAATTAAAGGGTTATTTTTTGCTGGACAAATTAATGGCACCACAGGTTATGAAGAAGCGGCAGCCCAAGGATTAATAGCAGGTTTGAATGCTGCCCGACAAACGCAAGATAAAATGCCCTGGACGCCCCGTCGTGATCAAGCCTATATCGGTGTATTGATTGATGATTTATGTACATTAGGCACAACAGAGCCTTATCGCATGTTTACCAGTCGTGCTGAATATCGTTTATTATTGCGTGAAGATAATGCTGATTTGCGTTTAACAGAAAAGGGACGAACCTTAGGTTTAGTGAGTGAGACACAATGGCAGGATTTTGACACGAAAAGAACAGCTATTGAGACAGAAAAGCAACGTTTAAGTCAATTATGGGTGAATCCCAAAGATGCAAGCATTATTGATATTAGTAACCTACGCCAGAATATGACATGTTTAGACTTATTGCATCGTCCCGAAATAACATATCAAATATTACAACGTTTACCCTCTGTATCAGCCTGCTCTGTTGCCCTAGAAGTTCAGCAACAAATTGAAATACAACAAAAATATAGTGGATATATTGAACGTCAAGAAGCGGAAATTGCACGACAGCGTCGTTATGAAGAAACAATATTACCTCACAATATAGATTATACAGATATCCTAGGGCTTTCTAATGAAGTACGCCAAAAATTAATAGCACATCGTCCCAATACCCTCGGGCAAGCCTCACGAATTCCAGGATTGGGTGCGTTGGCGAGTTGGGTATTTCGAGTGTAGGTGAAAAAAAGGGGAAAAACGGCTTAAAATAAGCATCAGATTAGATAGAACTTCATTAAAATTAATAGATAATGTTCTATTTCAGGGTGATTAAGCCTTAAATGGCTCTCCTGAAGTTTAGGAGAGTGGGTATTGAATATAAACTACACGGATTACTTGTAAGAAAGAATAAGTCACAAGCCATGCATTGCCTGTGCCTTATCCTTTCTTAAAAATAATCCGTGTAGTTGATTTTGATTTTTGGAAACACTACAGTGGTAGGTTCAGTGCTTTGAATATCATTGTAATGTGAAGATGTGAGGAGATTGAACTGGGCTATTATGTGATGTCCCCCCCCCTGGAATTATGTGGTTGAATCCAGGGCGTAACATTTAACGCCATTCTACTTTGCTTAGATATCTCATGCATCACACGTACAATGAAATTACCTGTACCTACAAACGGATCTAAAAAGTGAATGCCTTCGCTAGATATTTTTTTACCAAATTCCTTCTCCAATATCTCATTAACAGACTTCACCATGAAATTAACTATCGGTTGCGGTGTATAAACGATGCCATGTGTGTCAGCAATCTTCACAGAGAAGCCCTGAAAGAACTTTTCATAGACTGAATTTAGAAAGTGCTGTTTGTAGCTATACTCATCAATAGTGCTTGCAACATCTTCTAATGCCTTGTAAAAGTACTTTAATTCATCAAAGAAGGCATCCCTGTTAAATGAACGTGCTGTCAATGTCTCTATCACCACTTCAATTTCACGAGCAATGATATTACGTTTCGTAAATTCAGGGTTTTTGAAAATGTTCCTAAATATGCGCTCGGTAAGTAGATGCTGTATCAACATTTCTTCAATGGCAGCATCAGACAAGTTAGGATTAATGGCTTGTTTACACTGTTCAGCGAAATTACCAAAAGCAGTTTGGAACGCATCATCAGCACTGTCATGTATCAAAAGTAACAGTTGTTCCGCCAGCTTAGGTACTTTTAATTTGAACTCATCAGCTGCTAAGTCCCACCTATCGTACTCAGGACGTTGAAAGTTAAAGAATGCATTGACTACTTTGACTAGATTGGCATCTACTGTTAAATCAACATCTAAGACCTCAGCACCGTTTTGATACAGTATGGCTCGTGCAGGTGTTTGAAAGATGATGTTGTCAGTAGGGTATTTATCTTTATAGATTTTCTTCTGGACTTCCTTTGGCAAGTCATCTTTAACATCTTTAGCCTCCCAATATCCACGAGGTAAATTGGCTGTGTCGAATAATACACCGTCTAATCTAATGTTCTTTTTAGGACCTCGTTTCAAGGTATTCTCTTGTGTCAGCACCCACTTTTGCTGTTTAGCAACGGACTCTAACAAGTGCTGAAAAGCGATCTTCACCGTACCTTCATGTTTGAGGGATAGGCGATCATAATCTTGTAAATCGGCATGGTAGGCGGTGATGTGGGGGTTTGTGGTTTTGAACATGGTAGGGGCTCTTTTGGTTGAATATAAACTACACGGATTATTTTTAAGAACGGATAAGTCACAGGCACAAGCAATGTATGGCTTGTGCCTTATCCTTTCTTAAAAATAATCCGTGTAGTTGAATCCTAATTCAGACAAGGCTGTAAGATATGGTATCATAGCTTAGCCTAGGGCAATGCCCTAGGTTATATACGTATTTAGTGGATTTTTTTCTCATCCCATGCGATACGTTTGGGTATTTTGAGATCTTCTGGCAATTTTTTTATCATTTTAATCAAGCCAGGTGTGAGCAAATTATAATACAATTCAGCACGTACTAAATCAACACCTGTTGCTGGAAGATTGTAGGTGAGAACACGTGTCTCGTAAGGTTTGAGACGTGTATTTTTGCCTACTTTAGTCGCTAAAGGCGGTGGCTTAGGAACGCCTGCATCATTTGTAATCACATACACAAAAAATGCTTGTGCATCTTCTTTAGCAGGATGAAGCTTAAAATTTTGCCATAATACGTCGCCATTTGCTGATAAAGCCGTTAATTTCAGATAAATATTACGAAAAGGCGCACCTGTAGGCATATTATGAGGTAACAAATTTTCTATTTGCACCTTAACATTAATGCTATCTGTTTGCTTTTGAGTAGTGATATCTAATCGTACAGCACGTTTTAACATACTGATACTATGACCGCCCCGCATACTATGATCCGCACCTGCCTTTACAATCGGCATGTGACAAGACTGACAGGTATCTTTGCTGCGGCTTTCAACATACTCATCACCTGTGTCACATAAAGCAACGCCATGAGAATTATTGCGTTTATCATGACAACCCATACAAGCATCTGACGTTTTCATGCTAGAATTAGCCTCTAAAGGCAATTCTTTCCCTAAATGAGGATTTTCTTCAAGATTTGGATTTTCTCCATATTCCGTGAGGAATCCATGAGGCCCTTGTAAGACATCAGCAGTCTCATACGCTTTGAGACCTAAACGCATTTTGCCATTTTTAGCCTGTATCCCCTTCTATAGACACCCTGTATGACATGCAACGTAATTAAGCCTCGCACTATACGCAGGCTTGGCATCCAACTTAGTACTTTGTGCTAAAGCTGCATTAGGTGCATGGCATTGTAAACAAACAGGATATTTGCCCGATCTTTTATGTCTGACATTTTCTTGTCGAGGATCGCCAATCACGTTACGATAAAAAGCACCGTGTATTGGATCGCTTAAAGCAGTGCTTTGGGCATGCATAGACCCTTTCCATTGCTTATAGATTTTAGCGTGACATTCTTTACAATCAACTGCACTTACGTCATGTATAGAAACTGCCTTATCTGCGTATGCTACCGCTGATAAGCATAGAAGGCTTATGATATAAATCAATTTTTTCATCATATTATCAATAAAAAAACACTTTAAAATGTAAGGGATTTATAATAACACCGAGGCGTCAATGCTGTTACGCCCTAGATTGCACAAAAAAACCTAAATATCGAGTATGATATAATATTCTCAGTATTATAAATGACTAAACAATGGCTAAAATTCTTATTATTGGTGATTCTGTTAGTGCCATGATACAGCAGCGCGGATTGGTGGGACAGGAGGCAGGACATCAAATATTTTGGTTGTCTACACCCAAAGCGAATCTTCCCAATGTCACTGCTTTTGGCTTATCAACCCGAATCCCATTTTATTCTTACCTTGAGCAATTGCTGTCACCTTTCATTTTAAAAAGCATCGTTAAGCGTGTTCAACCAGATATCATTCATATTCATTTTGCTCGTGTAGGCGTGCTCACATTATTATCTTTATCTTTATTACGTTATCATCCACTTGTGATTACCACTATGGGCGGTGATATTTTATCGGATCAAAGTTACCGTGGTTTTCATACGCACTCAACCCGAATGTTACTTGAACAGGCTGATTGTATTACCTCGAAATCTGATTTTTTAGATGCTGCTTTAGCTAAAATTGGTCACTATCAATCCAAAATACGTCGTATTAGATGGGGTGTTGATCTTGAACAATTTACGCCTGATCGAAAAACACAGTATCTTCGTGAGAAATGGGGAATTTCAGAAAATGATCTCGTTTTCTTTGATCCCCGTGCTGCTCAACCCCTGTATAATAAGCATGTCATTTTGACAGCATTTGCTCATTATTTGGCGAGAGATAATCCAAACGCAATATTATTGATATCTGAAATGAATGCTATTCCAACCTATATAGCACAGTTACGACAGCAAGCGAATAAATTAGGTATCACTAAAAATATACGGTTTGTAGGCAAAATTACTCATAGTACGATGCCAGATTACTATGCTTTGGCAGATATTACCCTTTCTATTCCCAGCTCAGACGGTTTACCACAAAGCATTTATGAAGCCTTAGCATCGGGTTCATTCCTAATCGTCGGTGATTTACCACAATACACGGGTGTCATTGAAGACGGAATCACAGCAAAAATTGTACCTATCCATGACGCCAACGCCATAGCAACTGCACTCAGTTGGATTGTTGCGCATCCCGACAAACGGATTAAAGCTGCTCAAGTGGGACGTGCTTATGTGCAAAAATACGCTAATAAACAAACACAAAATCAATTAGTGAATGATATATATGCTGATTTATTGTGTCAAAATACAAAAATAGGATAATTAATTGTGTGTGGTATATTTGGTTTATTACTCAATCAATCCCAAGAATTTCCAGTTAAAAAATACACGCAACTGTTAGCGCATCGAGGTCCCGATGATCAGGGGTGGCTGGTTTGGAATAAAAGTACGGGTATTCACAAAGGCAAACATGCTCATAATCCACCCGGACATGTATTTTTAGGACATCGACGTTTGTCTATTTTAGACTTATCTGAAAAAGGCTGGCAACCTATGTCTACACCCGATAATCGTTATCATATGACGTATAACGGTGAAATTTATAATTACCAAGAGTTACGTAGTGAGCTCGTCGCTTTAGGGCATCAATTTCAGAGCCATTCTGATACAGAAGTCTTGTTAATGGGATATGTGCAATGGGGTAAAAAGATACTTGATAAAATCGAAGGTATGTTTGCTTTTGCTATTTTGGATATTCAAAAAAGGACATTATTTTTAGCACGAGATCCCTTTGGTATTAAACCCTTATTTTACCATGTATGGAACAAAGGATTTGCTTTTGCTTCTGAAATTCAGGCTTTATTAAAATTACCACACTTTACATCTCAGCTGAATCCACAACGTACTTATGATTATTTACAATCAGGTTTCACCGATAATCTGACAGATACATTATTTTCTAACATACAACACTTACCGCCTGCCCATTATCTAGACATCAATCTGGATGCAGTATATTCAGTAACCCCTATCCAATATTGGAAAGTCAATGCATATCAACGTGATGATCTCAGTTTTTCCCAAGCATCTAAACAATTACGTGAATTATTTCTTAACAGTATTAGTTTACATTTAAGAAGTGATGTGGCGGTAGGCGCTGCCCTGTCAGGTGGCATTGATTCTTCAGCAATCGTATGTGCCATCCGTTATCTTAAACCTGATCTTGATCTGCATACTTTTACCTACATAGCTGATGATCCTAGACTGTCCGAAGCATCTTGGGCAAATATAGTAGGTCAATATGCTAAAGTAACAATGCATACGATTCAGCCAACTGCTGATGATTTAATTAAAGATTTAGATGATTTAATCCTCGCACAAGGCGAGCCCTTTAGTAGCACCAGTATGTATGCTCAATATAAAGTCTTTCAGTTAGCACGTGATACAGGCATTAATGTCATGTTGGATGGTCAAGGGGCAGATGAATTACTGGGAGGATATCCAGGATATCAAAGTGCGAGATTAGCAAGCTTGATTCGTCAAGGGGATTGGTTACAAGCAACCCGTTTTTTTAAAAATTCTTCCCAATCTCCAGGACGTACTTGGCAAAAATTAGGTATTGGTACGGTGGGACATTTTACCCCCTCATACTTACAAGCTTGGGCACAATATGCTATTGGTTTTAAAAAAATGCCTGCGTGGCTTAATAAAAATTGGTTCATCGAGCATGCTGTCTCGTTACGTCCCTATATAACAGGGGGGTATGGTCCGATGTATTTGCGTACCAGATTATCTGAAGATTTAACATTAGGATTACTCCCTTTATTACGTTATGAAGATCGTAATTCTATGACACATTCCATTGAAAGTCGTG
>DAOVZS010000247.1 GCA_030635005.1 Thiomargarita sp.
ACTGAAAAAGCAATTGAGGCTTTGCATAATGGGGTGGCGTTAACATTAGTACTGACTATGGTGATTGAGCGTGAACGATATTTATGGAATGAAGAGATTACAACATTAAAACAACGTTATGAATTTAAATATCATGTTTTGAGTAAACAATATATTCTCAAATATTTGAATACGGGTATACAAGAACACTTTCAAAATTTAAAAAGTGCTTTAAGTCATATCAGTACTTTAAAGGATTATCCTTTACTCGATCAATATTTGATAAAACATAAGGAAGATACTTATTGGATTTCTTTGCAAATTCATTTAGATATTGAATCCTTACCTATTCCTTTACGCCCCATAGCGTATTTATCTTCAAAATGGCGTTTGAGTAGCGATTGGTATTTATGTCCCTTACAACAGCCCCAATAAGAAGTGGGTTAAATATTGGCATGGCTTTGCTATTATTTACCTTATTCGTGTCCTTATGGATGATTGCAGATGCGTTGCATGATTCAACGAGATTTAATCATCTGTATTCAGTATTATTACTGATTAATGTCACGGCACTGATTGCCTTATCAATATTAATCGCACTTAATTTAAAACATCTATTTTATCAAGTACAAAAAAAACGTGCGGGTGCTTGGCTTACGTTTCGTTTAGTCAGTTTATTAATCATATTATCCACCTTACCCGTCATTGTGCTTTATTATTTTTCCTTAGAATTTTTACATCAACGCTTAGATCATTGGTTTGATAGCAATATAGAACATGTCTTAACGGATGCCTTTGAATTAAGTCAAACGGTTTTAAATAGCAGTATGCGTGATGCTTTAAAGGAAACCAACGTTATTGCGGATGAGATCTCAATAATGACGGATGATGAGACCATCATGCGCGCTTTAAAAAAATTACACGCTCATAGCGGTGCAACTGAATTAAGTTTATTAACGCATGATGGACAGCTGCTTACCTCTCACAGTGTTTCTTCATTATCCATACTACCTGATGAAAAAATATTATTACAACTCATAGAATCAGATAAATATGTCAGCCTAGAACCTATTGATGACAGTGGGTTACGTATTCGTATTATTGTGAGATTAAATCAAGAACGTTTACTACAAGGGTTATTTCCCATCCCTCCCCGTATTCGTGAATTAATCGAAAATATAGAATTGTCTTATACTAAATATAAGGAACGCATCTATTTACAAAAACCACTTCAAATGACGTTTACCTTAGTACTGTCTTTAGTCTTATTATTCAGTTTATTTAGTGCTATCTGGATGGCATTTTTTATTGCCCGTCGATTTGTTGCCCCTTTAAGTCATTTTGTTGAAGGCACACGTGCGGTTGCACAGGGCGATTATAAAAAGAAATTAAGTGTTAAATACTTAGATGAATTGGGTTTTTTAGTGGATTCCTTTAATGAAATGACCCATAAAATTGCACAAGCACGGGATGACGTCAAACTCAGCCAACAAGTCACGCAAACGCAACGTGCTTATTTAGCAGCAGTGTTAGAGCGTTTATCTTCGGGCGTACTTTCGATTGATTCTGACCAACGCTTACGTACAGCAAATCCTGCTATGGCACATATTTTAGGTTTATTATTAAATGAATTATTAGGCAAAACTTTAACACAGTTAGAAACTGAACATTCTAAATTACGTCCATTTTGTAGTTCTATTCGCCAATATTTAGACAATAATGCCCAAGATTGGCGTGAAGAGGTGAGTTTATTTGGAAAAAATGGGCAACATAAACTTTTAATTTGTTGTGGCACACAATTACAACCTTCAAAAGCCACAGAAGGGTATGTCATTGTCTGTGATGATGTGACGACTTTGATTCAAGCACAACGAGATGCTGCGTGGAGTGAAGTAGCCCGTCGGCTTGCTCATGAGATCAAAAATCCATTAACTCCCATACAACTATCAGCGGAACGGTTACGGCAAAAATATTTACCCCACCTCTCTGAAAAAGAGGGTTCAACCTTAGATCGCATGACACACACCATTATTCAGCAAGTGGATGCGATGAAAACAATGGTGAATGCCTTTTCAGAATATGCGAGAACACCTGATATTCATAAAGAAACGTTAAATCTCAATCAATTGATTAAAGAAGTGCTTGATTTATATCCCCAAATATTAACCACATTTGATAAACATATCCCCAATATCAAAGCAGATAAAGGACAAATACGACAGGTATTGCATAATTTAATAAAAAATGCACGTGAAGCAAAATTCAAAGACACCGAAATCACCGTAAACACCGCTTATTTAAGTAGCCTACAACAGATTGAAATACGTATTGCTAACCAAGGCATTGGTATTTCTGAAGATTTATTAAAAAAGATTTTTGAACCGTATGTGACTACAAAAAAGAAAGGGACAGGCTTAGGCTTAGCCATTGTCAAAAAAATCATTACAGAACATGGGGGAACAGTGTGGATAGAACAAAATACAGAAACCACGCTTGTGATTCATTTACCCGTATTTCAAGAATTGAAAGAATTATAGAATTTTTAGAATAAAGGCATAGGCACAAGCTTATACAAGCCCTGAAAGGGCGATATATATCAGCCTGGGGCAACGCCCTAGGTTTGATGTGACAATGAGCATACCCGATGTCTTGCGGTGTGATAAATTGATTCTTCTCGTTCCCAACCTCTGGTTCACTGCCATTAACTTAAGGAATATTGATATAAAAATCAATGAGTTATATTCTATGCTGATAAACAAAAACTTATTGAACGATTAAAATGTTATTTTCTTTTTACGTTTTATGTGGTTA
>DAOVZS010000279.1 GCA_030635005.1 Thiomargarita sp.
CACATTAGTGTTGCATTCACCAAGATCTAAAATCAGATGTTGTCCCCACGGAGTAGATTTCTGCACTATTTTATGTTCCTCACTAAACATTTTTTGTATCTGCTGAAGACTGAACTTGTCGCTGATTCCAATTAATAGCGACTCCTACAAACAAGGCAATAAAGCCTGTTCCCAAAAATAATATGCCCCACCCCAGTACGCCAACAGAAATCAAAAGTTTTGCAAGCTCATATAATCCAAGACATAAAGGAAACAGTGCAATTATTAATCGTAAACGCCAAGCCATTAATAATAAAATACAGGCTGTTGTTATATTTAACCACAACATCATTTCAGGTAAAGGCCCATGTTGCCAGCCGATGGTCCATATTGCTAAATAAAATGAAATCACCATACCCACATATAATCGAGGCAGCTGACTACGCCATGCGTGTAATCCAAATACAATCCCGATCATTAAAGCGGTGATAGCAAAGGTGGATGGAACATTAAAAGCCACATATAAAGCACCTAAACCTCCTAGCCAAACAAAAAATTCATTTTTAAACAAAAAAGCAATCAACAAAATAAACGGCACAATATGAATGTCTGTGATATTAACATTAAACATTCCTAGCCAAGCCACTAAGTGATATAGATAAAATCCAAATAAAATCATACCCGTTGCCCGTATACTACGCTGGAGAACCAACTTTCCCCATGCATCAAGATTAATAGCACACACCACTTCTTTCTTATCATTCCATAGTATCACAGCGATGAGTACCGCAATATACCAAGTGGCTATCAAATGTAATGTGACGTTATCAATAACAGTGGTTAAATGGAATAAATAGGGCATTCCAACGATACTGATAGCTGCCAATATTGGAACAGCGAGCACTGTTTTTGGAATCGTTAATTGAAAAGCCCATGTTAATGCTTTAATTTTTAATAGCGTGAGCATAAACCATATAATGCTTAATATTATTCCAATCGTTCCAAAGGTGGCGATGATTTCAGTTCTAAAGGTGCAATCAAAAAGGAAAAAAACAGCCAATATGCCTAAAATAACGGAAGGACGATATTGTTGTGCGCCCCTAAATAATAAAGCCCCACTCACAATGAGTAATATTTCATACACTTGTATGATAAGCGTTAGCAGAATTTGTCCGTGTTCCCAATCTGTAAGTTCTAAACCTTGAGAAACCAGAAACATGCCTACAAGAACACACAGTGCACTAAAAAAATAAAGGGGATTATATTGAATAAACCAATAATGGAGACCTTTTTGAAATTGTTCAAATATTGGGGTAGTGATATCTGTCATATTGATATCTCGATATTTTGATGTTGATTAAAATCAGAAGATTTGATATGGGGAAGGATATGCTACAATAAAAACCTTATTTATATTTGATATGTATACTTTCTCCCTTTCTTCTCAAATAATGAGAAAGAAAGGGGGGGGAAACTAATATTAATCTACTGAAATGAGTTCAATATCAAAAATCAAGGTAGCATTTGGACCAATGTTAGCACCCGCACCATGTGCACCATAAGCTAAGTTAGAAGGAATAAATAATTGCCATTTTGCCCCTTCTTTCATTAATTGCAAGGCTTCTGTCCAACCAGCAATCACGCCATTAACAGGAAACGAAGCAGGTGCTTTACGTTTATAAGAGCTATCAAACTCGGTGCCATCAATCAAAGTGCCCCGATAATGAGTCGTGACTTTATCAGTGGCTTTAGGTGTTTTTCCAGTACCTGCTGTAATCACTTTATACTGCAAACCACTTTTTAAGGTGATGACACCTTCTTTTTTCGTATTAGCTGCAAGAAAAGCTTCACCGTCTTTAGTTTGTTGTTCCATGGCTTTCTTTTGAGATTCCTTTGATTTGATAATGGCTTGACCGATTTCTGCATGTGTCATTAAAGACTGTTTTTCATACAAAGCATCGACAATACCTGTTGAAAATATTTCTTTATCAATATCAGTTTTCTGTTGTTTTAAATATTTGCTAATCTGCTCTCCAATTTGTTGTCCCAAAGCATAACTCAGCTTATCTTGATCACTGGTGAGATCAAGCGCAGAGACTTGGGCAGCTGCTAATAATCCGATACTTAGTGTGAGTATTAAACGTTGTTTCATTAAAAATCCCAATTATTGTTAAAATA
>DAOVZS010000041.1 GCA_030635005.1 Thiomargarita sp.
AGTTGCTCCCCCTGTGATATCATTAGATAATTCATCTAAGGTATACCCCACCGCTAATTTTGCAGCGACTTTGGCAATGGGAAAACCAGTGGCTTTAGAGGCTAAGGCGGATGAACGGGATACGCGTGGATTCATTTCAATAATCATCATGCGTCCATCCTGTGGATTCAGGGCAAATTGTACATTTGATCCCCCTGTATCCACACCGATTTCACGGAGTACCGCAATTGAGGCGTTACGCATGATTTGATATTCTTTATCTGTCAGCGTTTGAATCGGAGCTACAGTAATCGAGTCACCCGTATGTATGCCCATGGGATCAAGATTTTCTATGGAGCAGACAATAATACAATTATCCTTATGATCTCGAACGACTTCCATTTCAAACTCTTTCCAGCCTAAGATGGATTCTTCAATTAATAATTCAGTGTTTAGGGATAATTCTAAACCCAACTCACAAATCATCTGAAATTCTTCAGGATTATAGGCAATCCCTCCACCACTACCGCCCATGGTAAATGAGGGACGAATGACGACAGGAAATCCAATTTTATTTTGTGCTTCTAAAGCCTCTACCATATTATGGGCAATAAAGGAACGGGGCATCTGCAAGCCAATTTTTTGCATGGCATCGCGAAATTTTTGACGATTTTCGGCTTTTTCAATCGCTTCAATGGAAGCCCCAATCATTTCTATGTGATATTTTTGTAATACCCCTTCACGTGCCAAATCTAAAGCACAATTCAAGGCTGTTTGCCCCCCCATCGTGGGTAATAAGGCCTCTGGGCGTTCCTGTTCAATGATTTTTTCAACCGTTTGCCACTGAATTGGTTCAATATATGTGGCTGCCGCCATTTCTGGATCAGTCATGATGGTGGCAGGATTAGAATTGACTAAAATGACACGATAACCTTCTTCTTGTAATGCTTTACAGGCTTGTGCACCAGAATAATCAAATTCACAGGCTTGTCCAATGACAATGGGTCCTGCACCAATGATGAGAATACTTTTTAAATCTGTCCGTTTAGGCATGAGTTCTTAGTTATCCATTGTCAGAGTTGTTCCGAATTCTTTTAATTCATGTATAACATGATACCATATTTCTATTTGATATAGACTAAGTTCCTTTTCAGTCCTAGAATAATGATCGCAAGACATATTAATGTAATGTTATTATATCTATTTAATTTTATCGTCATTAATTGTATTGATATGAATCGTAATCCACTTGTTTTGAGTCTTGTGATATGTACGCCGTTGGTTTTTGCAGCCGATGACGCAACCGTACTCTCTCCTGTCACTGTGTCAGGGGAGCGTGTGGCAGAACCCATGTTTTCTTATAAAGATATTAAAGATGTCTTTAAACCGTCTGTAGATGGCGGAGAATTTTTACGCCATATTCCTGGCGTTGATGGGGTACGGATGGGCGGACATGGGATTGATCCCATTATTCGGGGACAAAGTAAAACACAATTGAATATTTTGCTAGACGGTGCTTATGTGCATGGGGGGTGTCCTAATCGTATGGATCCGCCGACTGCGTATTCTGCTATTGATACGTATGACAGTGTGACTGTGTTAAAAGGTTTTCAAACGGTGATTTATGGCGGGGGCGGTAGCGGTGGTACCGTATTATTTGAACGAAAAACACCCCGTTTTACTGCAGATAATTATTTCAGAGGAAAATTTGGGGCTGGTTATTTAAGTAATTCTGAGACAACAACAATATTTGGTGATATCACCGCTGGTACAACGCGTGGTTTTGCGCGGGGTATTATTGAATATAAAGATGCAGGTAATTATGAAGATGGAGAGGGTCAGGAAACCCGTGCTGCTTTTAATAATCAAACAGGCAATATTATTATTGGGTATACGCCCAGTAAGAACAATCGTGTAGAATTGAGTATTGAAGCCAGCCGTACTGAGGATGCTTTATACAGCGGTGCAGGTATGGATGCGCCTATCAGTGATAATGATACTGTGCGTCTTAAATATGAAAATGAATGGGGCACAAAATCTGAATTATATTATTCCGAAGTCACCCATTTGATGGATAATTATTCTTTACGAACATTGGCAGCCCCCATGAAAATGGCGACTCCAACTGAATCTACCACTAAGGGGGGTAGATTAAGTCAAAAAGGTTTGACGCGTAATGATATCGAATGGACCTTAGGTATTGATTATCAACATAATAATCGTGATGCTAATCGTTATAGTGGACCTGCTAACATGCCCACGCCTACTACGCTACAATCAATTATGTGGCCAGATGTTGATTTAAGTCAAACAGGGTTTTTTGCTGAAATGGAAATGCCAGTGCGTGACGTCAATTTACTGAAAATGGGGTTACGTTATGATTGGATTACCAGTGAAGCCAATCGGGCACATCAAGTCGCATTTGGTGATACGAGCCCTAATACATTATATAGTGATTATTATGATGGGGCGACTGCGACAGAACATGAAGAAAATAATATCGGTGGATTTATCCGATATGAACAAGATTGGAGTCATAGTTTAACGTTTATTAACATCAGCCGTAGTGTACGCACCGCTGATGCGACAGAGCGTTATATTGCCGCCAATCATAAAACGTCTTCTTTTCGTTGGGTTGGAAATCCTGATTTAGATCCTGAGCAACATCATCAAATTGAATTGGGATTCTCATTAAAACGGAGTACTTGGAATTTGGGCACTTCTGTGTATTATAATCAAGTCACCGATTATATTTTACGCGATCAAGCGGCTGATAAAGCCAATATTTATCGTAATGTTGAAGCAGAACTGTATGGGGTAGAATGGGAAATTCAAGGAAAATGGAATGAGCATCATCAAGGAAGTTTAGGAGTGGCTTATGTCCATAGTACCAATACTACCGATGATCGTCCTATTGCACAAACCCCTCCCCTCAATGCAACTGCTAATATCGAATATAAAAATGCACTTGTCCGTTTAGGGATGACAGGACGTGCTTTTGCCCAACAAACTCGCGTGGATGAACAGTTTGATACGCAACAAACACATGGATTTGCTGTTTTAGATCTCTATAGTAGCATCGGGTTGAATAAATATATGACCTTAAAATTTGGCTTAAACAATGTTTTTGATCGGGCGTATGCTTACCATGTCAATCGTGCTAATGTCGATCCTTTTAATCCTGAGCCCATACAAGTCAATGAACCCGGACGTTCGTGGTGGTTAAATCTTGGGGTGACCTTCTAATGATTCACATCAAATGCCCATTTTCCGTGATGTCCTGTTTGTTCACATAAGGTATCTAATAAAGAACGAAATTTGGGGCGTGATATCGTCACTGCCCCAAAGCTTTGTAAATGTTGACTTTCTACCTGACAATCAATTAATTCATACCCCCACGCCTGCAGTTGTGTCACAAAACAAGCAAAAGCCACTTTAGACGCATCGCTGATAACGGTAAACATAGATTCTCCGAAGAAAACATTACCCAACGCAATGCCGTATAAACCACCGACCAAACGCCCTTCATACCACGCTTCAACAGAATGCGCAACGCCCTTATCATGTAATTTGATATAAGCCGTTTGCATTTCATCCGTAATCCAAGTGCCATCTTGATCTGGGCGCGGTGCTGCACATGCTTTAATCACTCCTCTAAAATCGTGATCTAGCGTGATGAGAAATGTATTTTTGCGTATCGTTTTACGCAAACTGCGTGAAATTTTCAGTTCAGACGGAAATAATACTAAACGTGGATTGGGAGACCACCATAAAATGGGCGGATGATCATACCAAGGGAAAATACCTAACCTATAAGCGGTAATAATACGATTGACATTTAAATCCCCCGCCATTGCTAATAATCCATCGGGAAATTCCAAAGCCTGATCTAGAGGCGGAAAATCATCAGGTGCAGCCTGTTGCGGAATAATATAAGGATGACGCATATCAAGTAGTCGTGATTTTTATGAAAAAATGTTCTATAATTAAATAATATCAAACTTTTATTATCAATATTCTAGGATAACTCATGAAACGTTTTTTTAGTGTGATCTTTTTATTCGTGGCAAGTTTTCAGTTTGCTGTTGCGGGAGAAGGTTGTGTATGGGACAAAGCAGGTGATGCTTTTGCTGAATTAAATGACACCATTACGTTTACATTTAAAGATGCAGTCAAATGTACTCCGCTTGTGGGCGTTGCTATTAATTTTGGTAACATGCATGAAACCCAAACAAATCAAGATGGCAAAATTTTGCTGCCAAAATCCATTTTTGCGGACGTTATGAATGCTTCAATGACATTAACGGCTAAAAAAGATTCTTATATAGGTTTAAGAACACAAATTCCTATCATGGTAGGCACTGTGTGGAAAACACGTTTTGTTATGACAAAAGATTTAAGCCATAATCAAGCGCGTTTTACCTTAGAATGGCAGAAATTTCCGCGTGATTTAGATTTACATCTCGTTGGCACAAAAAATGGACAAGAAATCATCCATATTTCTTATCGTAATCTGAGAAGTGCAACAAATTTGGCTAAATTAGATAGAGATGATACTAATAGTTTTGGTCCAGAAACCATCACATTGTTAGATATTAAACCGGGTGTACAATATACGATGAGCGTACACAGTTATTCTGGTGAACGGTTTACAGGGCATGAACGCGTCTCTATTTATTTAAATAATCGCTTAAAAGAAGAAATCGTATTACCACAAACCAGAGAAAGATGGATGGATGTGGTCAGATTTACTAAAGATAACTATCAAAATTTACGCAACTAATGTGCATTTTCTTAATGGGACCCACTGCATCTGGTAAAACAGATTTAGCAGTTGCTTTAGTCAAACATTTCCCATGCGACATCATCAGTGTAGATTCAGCAATGGTGTATCAAGGCATGAATATCGGGACTGCTAAACCTGAATCTGATATTTTAGCCCAAGCACCTCACCGCTTAATTGATATTCGTGATCCTGCAGAAACATATTCTGTGGGACAATTTTGTACTGATGCATTAGCTGAAATTCAAAAAATCAAAGCCGCAGGGCGTATTCCCTTACTGACAGGGGGAACAATGTTGTATTTTCATAGTTTACAACATGGATTATCTAAACTGCCTTCTGCTAATGCTCACGTACGTCAATGTTTAAATCTTGAGGCAGAAGAGATAGGGTGGTTGGCAATGCATCAGCGTCTTGCCCGTATTGATCCCCAAGCAGCACAACGTATTCATCCCAATGATACACAACGTATTCAACGCGCACTTGAAGTATATGAGATCTCAGGTGAAACGATGACAACATGGTTTGCAAAACCGTTGACACAACAATGGCATTATCCCACCTTACATATCATCATTGCTCCCACACAACAGGGCATGTTACATGATAGAATAGAAAAACGTTTTAATATAATGCTGGAACAAGGCTTTATTGATGAAGTTCGTGCTTTATTTGAACGTGATGATCTAAATTCAAATTTACCTTCTATGCGTAGTGTCGGGTATCGTCAAGTGTGGCGTTATTTAGCAGGTGAATTAGATTATGCAGAACTTCCTGAAAAAACAATTATTGCCACCCGACAATTGGCAAAAAGACAATTAACTTGGTTACGTAGCCAAAAGGAAGCATGCTGGTTTGATACGAATATGCCAAATGTGACACAAGAGGTGTTGAAATGGCTAGAAAAATCCATAGATCATATTATGGTATAAACTGGTATAAAAAGAAAACTCGTCCAAACAAAATATGGAGAACAATATGAGTAAAGGGCAATCACTACAAGACCCTTTTTTAAATGCGTTACGCAAAGAACGTGTCCCTGTGTCTATTTATTTAGTCAATGGCATTAAGTTGCAAGGACAGGTTGATTCTTTTGACCAATATATTGTTATGCTCAAAAATTCGGTGAATCAAATGGTTTATAAACATGCCATTTCTACTATTGTGCCTGCACGCAAAATTCATATTGAGCAAATACCTGAGACCCCCGCATTAGCTGAATAAGCATGTTCAAACAATCTCAAAATGCTGAACAAGCGATCTTAGTCTCTCTCACAATTACGCAGTTTAAGATTCAAGCTGATGCGACTGAATTTGGGGAATTAGCAGAATCATCTGGTGTCATCACAGTAGCACAAGTCGGTGGTACACGTCATGCACCTGATGCACGTACTTTTATTGGACGTGGTAAACTAGAAGAAATTGAGGGTTTGGTACAGGAACTTAATGCCGATGTGGTGTTATTTAATCATATTTTAACACCCGGACAAGAGCGTAATTTGGAAGGGACTTTACACTGTAAGGTACTTGATCGCACTGGGCTCATTTTGGATTTGTTTGCGCAACGTGCTCGGTCGTTTGAAGGTAAATTACAGGTAGAATTGGCACAACTGAAACATCTATCGACACGTTTAGTACGCGGTTGGACGCATTTAGAGCGACAAAAAGGTGGGATTGGTTTACGCGGTCCTGGTGAAACACAATTAGAAACAGATCGTCGCTTGATTGCTGTACGTATTAAATCTATTCATAGACGTTTAGAAAAAGTGAGCCAACAACGTCTGTTAGGCAGAAAAGCACGTAGTCGTGCACAATTACCAGTGGTTTCTTTGGTAGGGTATACCAATGCTGGTAAATCTACTTTATTCAATCGTTTGACCCATGCAAACGTTTTTGTGGCAAATCAATTATTTGCCACTTTGGATGCGACTTTGCGTCGGGTAACGTTACCCGATAAATCGGCACTGATTTTAGCGGATACTGTTGGTTTTATTCAACAGTTACCTCATGATCTGGTGGCAGCTTTTCGGGCTACCCTAGAAGAAACACGCCAAGCGACTTTATTGCTACATGTTGTAGATGCGTGTGATACGGAACGGCATTCGCGTATTGAACAAGTTAATCAAGTACTGCTGGATATAGGGGCTTCTGATGTGCCACAAATTATCTTATATAATAAGATTGATCGTTTAGAGCACTGTCCTGCTCGCTGTGAACGTAAGGGTAATATTACCAAAATTTGGCTGTCAGCAGTCAGTGGTGAAGGTATTGATATTCTTTATGAAGAACTGGCCCTTCAATTAAATCAAGAGAAGGTATCATGTTGGGTACGTGTCCCCGCAGAAGCGGGGGATTTGCGTGCCCACTTATTTGCAGAGGGCGTGGTGTTACATGAAAAATTTGCAGATAATGGTGATTGTTTAATTGAGATACAAATGCCTCTTCAACATTTTACCCAATTATCCAAAACTGATCCAAGATTACAATTAATCGCAGACACATAAAGAGGAATGCATATGGCTTGGAATGAACCTGGTGGCAATGACAATGGGAAGAAAGACGACCCTTGGGGTAATCGTAAAAAAGAACAGGGACCTCCTGATTTAGAGGATATTCTCCAAAAAATAGGTGAAAAATTTGGGGGGATGTTTGGAGGTGGGGGGAAAGATAAAAAAGGATCGAGCAATGCAGGCTTGAGTTGGACGGGTCTTATTGTGCTGGCAGTGATTGCCTTAGTGGTCTGGTGTGGTTTTGGAATTTACATCATACAGCCTGCTGAACAAGGTGTGGTGACACGATTGGGACGCTATCAAGAAACAACCTTGCAAGGTTTAAACTGGCATTGGCCTCCCCCTCTTGAACATGTACAAAAAATAAATGTAGAAGAAGTCCGTGCAATTACACATAAAGCATTGATGCTCACCCAAGATGAAAATATTGTGGTGATTGAACTGGTCGTTCAATATCGTGTTAAAAATGCTGAAAATTACCTCTTTAAGGTGAGTGATCCTGATGGCACGTTACGACAAGCGACTGAAAGTGCGTTACGGGAAATCGTCGGGGGCAGCAAAATGGATGGGGTATTAACCAGTGAGCGGACACGTGTCGCACAAGAAACCAAGATTCTGATTCAAACAATTATAGATCGTTATGAGACAGGCTTGATTGTGAGCAGTGTTAATATGCAGAATGCACAACCTCCAGAACCCGTACAAGCGGCTTTTGCAGATGTCATTAAAGCACGAGAAGATAAAGAACGAAGTGAGAATAAAGCAGATGCGTATGCCAATGAAGTGGTAGAAAAAGCAAAAGGAACAGCCAGTCAATTGCGAGAAGGCGCACATGCGTATAAAGCACAAATAATCGCGCGTTCAGAAGGGCAAACAAAACGATTTTTAAGTGTTTTAAAAGAATATGAAAAAGCGCCTGAAGTGACGCGTCAACGTTTGTATTTAGAAACAATGGAATCAGTACTTTCTAATACCAGCAAAATCTTGGTTGATATTCAAGGCGGAAATAATTTGATGGTATTGCCTTTGGATCGTCTACTGGGCAATATGGGTAATGATAATAATATCCCTACTAGTGTTACTAATCCCCGAACCTCCCAACCTAAAGTACGATTCACACGACCCACTGGCGATAATTTACGTAACCGAGGAGAACGCTAATGTCAGCAGGTAAAATAGTCACATTAGCTTTAGCAGCGCTGATCACATTAATTGGATTAATGTGTGTTTTCACCGTTCATGAAACGGAGCGTGCCTTAATGTTGCGTTTTGGTAAAATCGTGAGTACTGATTTTAATCCGGGATTACATTTTAAAGTGCCTTTTTATCATACGATTCGTAAATTTGATAAGCGTATTCAAACACTTGATGCACCGCCTGAACACTTTTTGACCAGTGAAAAAAAGAATTTGATTGTAGATTCTTTTATTAAATGGCGGATTATTGATGTCGAAAATTATTATATTTCTGTGGGGGGGATTGCACAACGTGCGGGACAACGTTTAGCAGAAAATATTGCGGATGGACTTCGAAGTGAATTTGGTAAACGAACCATTCAAGAAGTCGTATCGGGTGATCGGGCAGAGATCATGGATATTATTACAACAGAAGCCAGTTTACGTGCAAAACAGTTTGGTATTGAAATTATTGATGTGCGTATTAAACGGATTGAATTGCCCCAAGAAGTCAGTAGTTCGGTGTATCGACGTATGGAAGCAGAACGTGAGCGAGATGCTCGAAAATTGCGTTCTCAAGGTGAGGCAGAAGCAGTGCGTATTCGTGCAGAAGCAGATCGTAAAAGCGTCGAAACCATATCAAAAGCAGAAAGTGATTCTGAACGCATCCGAGGTGAAGGGGAAGCGATTTCAGCAGATACGTATGCTCAGGCTTATAATCAAAATATGGAGTTTTATGCCTTCTATCGCAGTCTTAACGCTTATAAAGTGACCTTTAAAGATCGCCGTGATGTGTTATTAATTCGACCAGACTCTGATTTCTTTAATTTTTTCAACAATTTGAATGGGAATGTTCCCACAGTTGAGAATATTCCGCAAGTGATCGAAAAAGAAAAGAGCTTAGCAGAATAACATTATGTGGACAGAACTCGGCACTGCTGTCGCCCTTATTTTCGTTATTGAAGGGATCATACCCTTTCTCAATCCAAAGGGTTGGCGTCAGACTTTGAAAAAGGTCAGTGAAATGGAGGATGACGTGTTACGCATGATTGGTTTGATAAGCATGATATGCGGTGTGATATTGTTGTATATAGTACATTAAAAACTAGAAACCAAGTTTACAAAAAACTTGGTTTTTTTTTGCATCATTAGAAATAAAGAGAATGTATCATGAGTAAAAATGTTGTGGTTATCGGCACACAATGGGGCGATGAAGGAAAAGGTAAAATCGTAGATTTATTGACCGAGCGTGCTGCTGCTGTCACCCGATTTCAAGGTGGGCATAATGCGGGACATACGCTTGTGATTGAGGGCAAACAAACTATTTTACATTTAATTCCCTCAGGTATTTTACGCGACGGCGTACAATGTTTGATTGGTAATGGGGTTGTATTATCACCGACTGCTTTATTAAAAGAACTTGAAACCTTGGAAAAACAAGGGATTCCCGTGCGTGAACGCTTATTGATCAGTGATGCATGTCCTTTGCTCTTGCCTTATCATGTTGCCCTTGATCTTGCACGTGAGAAAGCACGTGGCACAGCAAAAATTGGGACGACAGGGCGAGGAATTGGTCCGTGTTATGAGGATAAAGTGGCGCGTCGAGGCTTGCGGGTAAGTGATTTATTAACACCTGATCATTTTGCTGTCAAATTGCATGAGGTTATGGCGTATCATAATTTCTCATTAGAACATTATTTTAAATCGGAAGTTGTTGATTTTCAAAAAGTTTTAGATGATACCTTAGCCATGGCTGAGATTTTAAAACCCATGGTGGCTAATATTCCTGAAGTGCTGTCTGAATTACATCATGAAAATGTGTTATTTGAAGGTGCACAAGGCAGTTTATTAGATATTGATCAGGGGACATATCCTTTTGTCACTTCTTCAAATACCACAGCGGGCGGGGCTGCGACAGGTAGCGGTGTGGGACCTCGTGATTTAGACTATATTTTAGGGATTACTAAAGCCTATACAACACGTGTGGGTTCGGGTCCCTTTCCGACTGAATTGTTTGATGATGTGGGCAAACATTTAGCTGAAAAAGGTCATGAATTAGGTGCAACAACAGGACGTGCACGTCGTTGTGGTTGGATTGATATTGTGGCGTTACGACACGCACGTAAATTGAATAGTTTAAGTGGTATTTGTTTGACTAAATTAGATGTGCTGGATGGTTTAAAGACCATACGCTTGTGTGTAGGCTATCAATGTGAGGGGAAAGAATTGAAAACACCGCCAACGGGTGCCGAAGCCTTTGCCCGTTGTCAACCTGTTTATATTGATATGCCTGGATGGCAGGATTCCACTATTGGAGTACGTCGTTATGAGGATTTGCCTGCGAATGCCCATGCCTATTTGGATAAACTTGAACAGTTAATTGAAGTCCCCATTGATATTATTTCTACTGGGCCTGACCGTAATGAAACCATTATAAAAAGGCATCCATTTGATTAACTGATGTGACGCACCCTTGGGTGCGAAGCATATATCACTGTTATTCGTTAATAAGTTTTATGGTTAAAGGGTAGTTAGGCCATTGCTGTTTAAGTTTGTAGCAGATGTCCTTAGCTTGTTGCATTGAATAACATTTACCATTACCCTTTGATCGCCATCCAGAACCTGACCATTCGGTTGGAGTTTCTGGATCGAACATTAAGCAAATAATATACCCTTCTCTTTTCTCTTTGATAGCATCAGTCTTATCTAACTCGTCATCCAATAAATTGAATTCTGTCTCTATATCATTGGAAGGCATCTCCTGCTGCGTCTTGTCTATGTGTGCTAATTCATCCTCAAGCCTTTTAACTTCTGTACCATTTCGTAAATAATTAAAATTACTTTTTTGTTCGGGTGCCCCAATTTCATAACGATCCATCTGTGATAATAGCGTATTAAGTCGTTCTACGTCTCCGTCTAAATCCTTTAAGCCATGTAAAGCACCATCTTGTTTTATTTGTTCTATTTCCATCGTATTCAAGCGTTTTTCTAATTCTTTATGAATCTTTGTCATCAAAGTGCTCCTGTTTCAATGCTATAATTATTTGTTTATGCTGGAATATTATAAATGAGCATACCCATTGAATATTTGCGTGATTTAGGTGTTTTTTCAGACCTAGATATATATTTTGCTAAACTAATGGAACGCCTGTCTGCGTGTCATCATGAGCATTTATTACTAGGTGCTGCGCTGGCCAGTCATTTTACAACAGAGGGTTCTTCTTGTGTAGATTTGGATAAACTGGCGCATCAATCCTATCCATTACATGCTGTTAATACGATACCTTGTCCTAGTTTATCCCAATGGTTAAAAATATTACACAAAACGACAGTTGTGGGTCAACCGGGAGACTATACCCCGTTAATTCTTGATAATCACCGATTATACCTCTATCGATATTGGAATTATGAACAACAGTTATCTGCCCAAATTCGTTATCGTATCCGCGAACCACGTAGTGACGTCAATCAAGAACGCTTAAAAGAAGGATTGTCACGTTTTTTTCCTGAAAAAAATGGGCAATATTATGCGGCACTCACAGCCGTACAACGTCATTTTTGTATTATTTCTGGAGGTCCAGGTACAGGTAAAACATCCACTGTTGTTAAAATTTTAGCATTATTATTAGAACAAAACAAAAAATTAAGTATTGCTTTAGCAGCCCCCACAGGCAAAGCAGCGGTGCGTTTGCAAGAATCTATCACACAAGCCTTACAGCAATTAAATTGTGCCCCCCACATTAAAACAATTATCCCGCTAGACACTTATACGATACACCGCTTACTGGGGAGTCAGTCTGACTCTCCCTATTTTCGGAGTCATGCAGGTAATTTATTACCTTATGATGTTGTGGTTATTGATGAGGCGTCAATGGTAGATTTAGCATTAATGGATAAATTAGCACAAGCAATACCCAAAAAATCACGTTGGATTTTGCTGGGTGATAAGGATCAATTGGCTTCTGTAGAAGCAGGCACAGTATTAGGTGATATTTGTGAAGCTGGCAAGGAAAAAGGAACATTACTCCAAGATAGCATCGTATTATTAGAAAAAAGTTATCGTTTTAGTCAAGACAGTGGCATATGGAATTTGGCACAAGCTGTGAAACAAGGAGACAGTAAGACGGCTTTTCAAATTTTGAACGATGAACAATATTCTGATGTGCAATGGCATTCAGTGGATCATAGATTACCTCATGATCTTATTACGGAAATTGTCAGCTATTTTTCTCATTGTTTAGAACAAAAGATCCCCAAAGACATCTTACAAGCATTTGAAAAATTTAGGATTTTATGTGCCAGCCGTCTTGGACGAATGGGGGTGAAAGCTGTTAATCGTCGCATTGAAGATGAATTAAGAACCTTAGGGCGGATCAACACATATTCACGTTGGTATCATGGACGCCCTATTATGATTTCTCATAATGATTACACACACCAACTTTTTAATGGAGATGTGGGTATTATTCTTAGAAATCCAGAGAAACGTTATGAATTACAAGCCTTTTTCCCAGATTCAAAAGGAGATATTCGTGTATTTTGGCCGAATCGCTTACCTGAACATGAAACCGTGTACGCAATGACGATTCATAAAAGTCAAGGGTCAGAATTTGATAAAGTTTTAATGTTATTACCTAACCCTTTTTTACCTATCTTAAGCCGTGAATTGATTTATACAGGGCTTACACGTGCTAAAAAGAATATGAGTATTTGGGGAAATGAGTCTATTTTTAAAGAGGCTATCTCACACAAAGTCAGTCGTTCTTCAGGTTTACGTGAACAATTGATATAACATAATCGGATGGGTGACAACCCATCCCTATGTTCTTACCACACTTTCCACCAAGGTTTTTTTTCAGTACTCATATTTTGTGCGGACATGGCATGATTGTGTTCTCCTTCAATACCCGCAGTTGCGGCTTCTTTAAGCGTTGCGCCCACAATTTTTTTACAAGTCCCAGCGGGAACATAAATCCATTCTTCAGGATCAGCATCTGTTTTTGCAGCACCGCCACAAGCATGTTGACTGGTGCCACAATCATTTTGTCCTATTTTCACAATACCCGCACATTTTTCAAAACCTGCCTTACCTGCAAACACATTGCTAGATAATATGGATAAGCTTAAGGCCAATGCACTCACTAAAGTTGTATTAAGTGTATTTTTCATGATTAAATATAAACTATTTTTTTCTAATAGGGATAAACAGTATATACTATTATGTAAAAGAACTTCAATAATTTTATATATGACACGTGTTTAGGAGAAAATATAGATGCCCTACTCATCACAGGCAGTGGCTAAGCCGTATTTTATCATGGCAATTGTACTGTTTTTGGTACAAATTTTGTTTGGTTTGATTATGGCTGTACAATATGTGATAGGTGATTTCCTATTTCCGATGATACCTTTTAATGTGGCTCGTTTAGTACATACTAATTTACTAATATTATGGCTATTATTTGGTTTTATGGGGGCTGCCTATTTTTTAGTCCCTTCTGAATCCAATAAAGATATCCATAACCCCGCATTAGCAAGACTTTTATTCTGGATATTTTTTGGAGCTACTGTTTTTACCATTGTAAGCTATCTTTTTATCACTTATGCACATTTAGCGAAAATAACGGGTAATCAATTTTGGTCTACCATGGGACGGGAATATATGGAGCCCCCTACCATTATTAAGCTTTGTATTATTGGAGTGCTCGGAGGGTTTTTATATAATATCAGTATGACCATACGTCAAGGACGTAAAACGGTCATTAATATGATTTTATTGACGGGTTTGATGGGATTAGCGTTATTATTTCTATTAACCCTTTATAATCCAGAAAATTTAGTCCTCAGTAAATATTATGGATGGTGGACCATTCATTTGTGGTTAAAAGGTGCTTGGGAATTCATTATGCTGGCTATTTTAGGCTTTATTGTCATGAAAATAACCGGTGTAGAACGTGAAGTTGTGGAAAAATGGCTTTATATTATTGCAAGTATTATCCTGCTCAGCAGTCTTATTGGGATGGGGCAACACTATTATTGGATAGGGGCACCAGAATCGTGGCAATGGTGGGGATCAATTTTTTCAGCATTGGAACCTTTGCCATTTTTCATGATGACCGTGTTTGCTTTTAATATGTATAATCGGCGGCGTCATGTACATCCTAATAAAGCGGCAACTTTATGGATATTAGGAAGTACTGTCATGGCTTTTTTAGGCGCTGGGGTATTAGGATTTTTACATACCTTAGCCCCCATCAATTATTACACACATGGGACTCAAATCACCGCAGCACACAGTCATTTAGCATTTTATGGCGCTTACGTGATGATTGTATTAAGCATGATTTCTTATGCAATGCCTATATTACGCGATAGATTTAATAATAGTGAACTTGCACAAGTGTGTGAAATGTGGTCATTTTGGTTAATGACGAC
>DAOVZS010000249.1 GCA_030635005.1 Thiomargarita sp.
AATCAATTACTGCAAAAACCAGAAGGGCACGTTCTAAATAAACAAGAATTATTACCTGAAGCGGGGAATACCCTTTATCATCTTGAACCAGAACTGATGATGGTGTTAATTGCAACGATGATTTATAACGGTGATCTTGTATTAGTCAACTCGAAACAGCATTTTGATACGACAAATTTTGCCATATTTGCGTCTACTGCGATTAAAGATTTATTGGATTTTAGACATTTAGAACGTCCTAAAGCGTTTAATTTACCCGCTTTAAAATCCTTAGTTGAATTATTATCTTTACCGACAAGATTAGCACTCAGTCTCACTCAAAAAGAAGATATTGCAGTACAACAATTACAAAGTAAAGTAAATGACACGCTACAACAATTAGTACGTGCCCAACAGGGCTTATCGACAGGATTTCTATTTTGGGGAAAAACGATACTCAGTCAAGTCGAAAGCCAACATTATCGAGATGGTTTATTAGACAGTAAAACGTTTTTAGAATCCTTACATGCGTATTCAACGCCTTTAAAATTTAAAAATTTCCCCTATTCTGCCGGCGAAGTCACGTCACAGTGGAGTGGACTCAAAATTTTACAAAATGTTATCAATTTGATGACGGTATTAACAGATTTAAGCCAAGCGTCTGCCTATTTAATTATTGCAGAAGCGACCTTAGTACCCCAACATGCTTGGGTATCAGAAATGCATCAGATGCGGGAACAACTGATTATCGGCTTGAGTGATGTACGCCAACGTAATAGTACAGGCTTTAGTTACCATGCACAACAACAATTAAAAGGCGTGCATAAAAAATATATTCAAGCCTATATGCAATTACATCAACAAGGACGTTTAGGGGCAGAAGATGCACAGAAAAAACAAGCTTTATTATCTGATCAACGCTTGTTTAATCTAAAAAAATTATCTAAAATCACATTATTACCACATCAGCAATTAATCGATTTTGAACAACGTTTATATCGCTTACAAAGTTGTCATGCATTGAGTGATAAGGATTTAATGATACAGCCACTGTGTCCCCATTGTGGCTATAAACCGATATCCGAACCGCTCATACAAGAAAAAATATTACAACAATTTGAAAAACACTTGGCACAAATATACAACAGTTGGACAAAAAGCTTGTTAGATGAATTAGAACAGGCTGATATTCCAGAAGATTTACTTAAAACGGAAACACGTCTTGAGCTAGAAACTTTTCTAACACGTCGTTCCTTACCGAATGAGATTACGCAAGAATTTGTTGAAGCCATACAAGAAGGTTTATCAGGATTAGTGAAAATCAGTGTCAGCCTGAATGATTTAGAACATCTCTTATTAGCAGGGGGAGCAGCAATGACAGTACCAGAGATGCAACAACGATTCACCCATTATTTGAATACATTAACACAAGGTCAAAAATTACATTTGGTGAGATTGGTTGTAGAATAAGAAAATCTTGTCTGAACCATCAACAATCTTGTTGATTGGATCTGATTCAGATATGTTTGGCTTTTATGGATAGTATCTAAAATTCTTTTTTTGAAATAATATATTGTAAAATCCCAATATCCCCAGCATCTTGATACGTATCAAAAGTGCGTTCAAAATCTTCACACTTGACTCTTTGCCCTTCTCCAACTGTTCTATCTATAAAATCTCCAGTACGACAGCCCATTTGATGAAAATTATCACGCTTTCTTTCTGTCCATGTGGTTGCAAACAATTGTCTAGCATCGGCTGGAATGTCTAAATTTACGAAACCTTCGTTCCTATTTTTGTGAAAGTTGATGAAATAAACCATTGCAGTTACAAAAGACAGCACATTTTCTTGTTTAATACTCGATAAACGAATACCATAATCTTCATTATGATTAAGTATCACTGTCCAACCCGTAAAATGATGTCGCAAGCTAAGGGAACGGATATTTTTAAAATACACCCGTAAGACTTTACCCGTGACATTTTTCCAAATTAAAGTATTGTTTGTTAAGGCTATCCCTCTTGAATTAGACCAAACTGCTCCCGTATCATAATAGAATTGGTAAGGATTATCAGTAGAATGTACATTTTGAAAAAGAATATCTTGCAGTTCAGGATGCTCATTAAAATCATGAGGAAATTTAAAATTGAGTGCTTTTAAAGCATCATGGGAAAGCATATCTTGAAAATTTTGTATTGCTTGTTCTAAAGGTATCTCATAATTTTTTGCTTGTGATAGGGCTTTAAAGATTTCATCATAAGTCACCGCATGCGCAGTGACTGAAAATAGCAACATCAAAATAAGATGAATTTTGAGATGAATATATTTCATTTTTTTCTGGCAACTTTTGAATGATTAAAATAATAATTATACAGACTTTATTGATTCATGACAAGCCTTGCGCTAGGCTGCCTTATCATTTGAAGTATGTATGACATAAATATCAATTTTATGCCATAATGGTATGACAATATCGGCTTAAACAACACTTTTCAAGTCTAAGAAAAACACAATTATTTTAAAAAAATGTATTTAAAACAAACTCTTAAAATATACTACAAATATTGGCATAATTCTTGCCAATTTGTTATAGTTAAGATTAATTAAATTTCAATTCTTGGAGTGGACATGCGATCACAGCTTTATATGTTTGCCAGTGGTTTATTTGCACAGCCAACCCGTGATCATTTAAAAATATTACGACCTGTACTTGATAGACTATTATTAGACACACCAGAGGCGTCTTGGAAAGACACTTTGATAGCCTTAAAACAAGAAATGGCGTATGACGAAGA
>DAOVZS010000194.1 GCA_030635005.1 Thiomargarita sp.
AAATATGGCAAGAAATTACTCAGTTGGGCTATTCCACCTCAACACTGTCTCCTTTATTAGAAAAAGCACAATTGGCAGCCCGTCAAAATCATTTTGAAAAAACGATTGCTTTTGCAGAAGAGGCCTATGATCAAAGCGTTAGTTTTCTCCAAATCTTAAGGGATAACACACGAAAAAATGAATAACACGCTGATGTGTTATGTCTGAGTCAGCATATTGTCCAATTCTGTCGCACTAAAACCAGCTGCTAAACGGGCTTCCCTATTTAAAGGGGGTTTAAAACGACCTTTAAAATGTTTAGCAACTAATCTTTGAAAAGTAATTTCTACTTCTAATCCCCGTTCAGCACAACAATGGGCAAACCAACGTGATCCAATAGCCACATGTCCAATTTCATCCTGTAAAATACGTTTCAGTATGTCAGCAATAGGATGTAAGCCTTGTGCTTGCAGTTTTGCGATAATCGGTGGCGTTGCATCTAAACCTCGTGCTTCTAATACTCTAGGGACTAATGCCATTCTTGTAAGGACATCCTCAGTCGTTTCCAAAGCCATTTCCCATAAACCATTATGGGCAGGAAAATCACCATATGTATAGGATAATTGTTGTAATTGTTCCTGTAACCACATAAAATGTGTCGCTTCTTCATTCGCGACTTTTACCCAATCATCATAAAATGCTTGGGGTAGCGTACGAAAACGATACACAGCATCCCAAGCCAAATTAATGGCATTAAATTCGATATGTGCTAAAGCATGCAGCAAAGCAGCTTGTCCAAGAGGCGTGCTCATTTTCCTATGGGGCACATCTCTTGCGGGCACTAAATGCAAATCCGTAGGTAATCCGGGGTTTACAATAGTCTGTATCGGATACGTTGCATTGAATGATAACTTTCCTGCATTCCAGGCGTCTGCAGTTTCTTCGCTTAATTTTACCTTTTCTAGGGGTTCAGAGGCCATAATACAATGGTAAGCTGCTTCAAATAGTGTTTTTGTCATTTCCATATTGTTATTGTCATAAAATTAGATTATTATAAATATAGATAATATCTATCTATATACATTTTCAAATAATTATTATTAATAATATATTAATACCATGAAAAAAATCATTAAACAAACGCTAAAAACGCTTTCTCGTTTAACACAAAGTCCACAGATTAGCCTATTGAGTCTCATAGGAACACATCATTGTTCGCTGATTGCCTCAATAAAACAAGGAGAGTTTGCCTCCTATAGCGGTGATAAAAAATTTAATGTTCAAAAAACACCGTTATCCAGCATTATCGCATCTAAACAAACTGAAACATATTCAGGTATAGAGCTTAAACAATGGGGCTTACATTTTCCCACTTATAAAAAAAATGAAGCAGGATTTGAATGTTTATGTATCCCATTGTTGGGCAGTGAGACACAATTAGTCAGTGGTGTTATCATACTCACGCAACAAACCAATGTGGATTTAGCACCCGCACGGTTCCAATTTTTAAAAATGCTCATTCCAATGATAGCCAGCATTTTGGAGGAAGAAGAAGAAATTATTGAATCAGTGACTAAGGATGAATTGACTGAGATCTATACCCGTTCATATTTTGATATACGTTTACAAGAAGAAGTCACTAGAGTACACCGTCATAACGAAACTTTTTCGATCATGATGATAGATATCGATCATATTAGCAAAATTCATCAAAGAGGCGGATATCGATCGAGCAATAGTGTCTTACAACAAGTGGCTCAGGTTTTACATTCTTCAATACGTGAAGAAGTCGATATTCCTTGCCGTTATAGTGAACATAAATTTATTATATTATTACCAGCGACTGAAGTAGAGGGTGCTTATATTTTAGGAGAACGTATACGGATACGTTGTGAACAACATTTTTTTGGCAGAATAGAAGGGCTTCAAATTAAAGCAACTTTAAGTATGGGGATTGCGCATAGCAACATGGCTGCGACTACTGAAGAGACGAATTTACCACGCGCTCCCAAAATATCTACAAAAGATATTATCTATCGATCTGATATTATGTTACAAACTGCCCAACGCACAGGACATAATCAAGTTATGGTGTGGTGGTAGGGTATGAAAAAAAGTATCCTTATTATTTTATTAGCCCAAATGTTACTTTTTGCGTGTCGTGAACCACAACAGCATGGTTTACGTTTTGGGCTGTCACGCGCTGCTGTGACTTTAGATCCCCGATTTGCTACGGATGCGACTTCTACACGCATTAACCGTCTTTTGTATTGTGCCCTTGTTGATTTTGATCAGAATTTACGTCCTATTCCTGATTTAGCAACTTGGGAACAATTAACACCAAACTTATATCGCTTTCATTTAGGGGAACAAGGACGACAATTTCACAATGGTCAACATTTGACAGCGTATGATGTTAAAACAACTTATGAGTTTATTTTAGAACAAAAAAATGCTTCGCCACATCGCGGTTCTTTAGCAGTCATTCAACAGATGACGGTACATGATGATAATACGATTGATTTTGAAATAAAACAAGCTGATATCTTATTTCCCGGACGTTTAACAGTGGGTATTTTACCTGCGGATCTGATTAACAGTCAACATCCCTTTAATAAAGAACCCGTAGGCAGTGATCAATTTGAATTTGTGGATTGGTCACAATCTAGCCATTTGGTTTTACGACGCCTGCATGATCAACAAATTGTTGAATTTTTGGAAGTGAAAGATCCTGTGGTCAGAGCATTGAAATTGGTACGGGGTGAAGTGGACATGTTACAAAGCGATTTGTCACCTGAATTGTTACGTTGGCTAACACAACGTCCTGAAATCAAAGTAGAAAAAAAACAAGGGAGTAATTTTACTTACTTAGGTTTTAATTTAGAAGATAAAATGACGGGACAATTAATCATACGCAAGGCGATTGCGTATGCAATCAATCGTGAGGAAATCATTCAATATATATTAGGGAATGCAGCACGTCCTGCTCATAGTTTTTTATTACCTGCTACGCATTGGGCAGGGCATCCCGGTTTGCCCGGTTATCCCTATAATCCTGAAAAAGCCATCGCCTTATTGGCACAAGCTGGTTTTTCTAAAGAAAATCCTTTAACGTTATCTTATGACACTTCTAATAATCCTTTTCGCATTCGAATTGCGACAGTCATTCAGCAACAATTAGCAGAAGTGGGGATTAATATGGAGTTACACAGTTATGATTGGGGGACATTTTACGGTCATATTAAATCGGGTATATTTCAAATGTATAGTTTGCCATGGGTAGGGATCAAAATGCCCGATATTTTTCGTTATGTTTTTCATAGCAGTGCAGTACCTCCTAATGGCGCTAATCGGGGACGTTTAAATAATAACATAATAGATACACTGATCGCACAAGCTGAAAAAGCCAACACCTTAGAAGCACAAGCCACTTCATATCGTAAATTACAAGTTATCTTATTTCAGGTATTACCTTACGTGCCTTTGTGGTATGAAGATCATGTGTTAGCCACGCGTCAACGTGTACAAGGTTATAATATGGCGGCAGATGGTAATTATGATGGTTTAAAAACTGTGATGTTAATGCAACAATCCAATTAATTTTATTTTAAAGTGAAAAAAACTTGCATTATAAACAAAACAGTCTATACTTAGTAACAACGACGTTTTATTAATATTTTTTCTTAATTTTATTAACTTAAAAATAGGTAATCTATCATGTATCATGATCAGATATTAGCCGTTCGACGGTTAGGCATTCCATTATTATCAGCAAGTTTGATATTGGGTGCGAGTAGTGTTTATGCGAATACTACCAGTATTTCCTCTGAATTAACATGTACAACACAAATAGGCTTCGAAGAAGGAGATGCTTGTACTGGTATAGAAACAAGAGTATTAGTACCTAACGAACAATCTGTAGAAGTCAGTGGTGGTGCAGACGCAGAAGCGGCTGCTGGTACAGATGATTCGGATACTGGTGCTGATGAAGAAGTTGTTGTTGATGAAGAAGTTGTTGATGAAGAAGTTGTTGATGACGGCGCTACCGATGAAGAAGCTACTGATGACGGCGCTACCGATGAAGAAGCTACCGATGAAGAAGCTACTGATGAAGAAGCTACCGATGAAGAAGCTACTGATGAAGAAGC
>DAOVZS010000193.1 GCA_030635005.1 Thiomargarita sp.
ACGGCGTTTTGCCACAGTGAGCGATGTAGAAGAAGCCATACCAGGGGCTTTACAACAAGGACGCTTCTTTTTTGCAGATATTTCCAATAATCAAGTCACGCCCCAAGGATTAGCACTGTTACAGTTGATCGCTGCCCAAGGAGAAGGTCACATGCTCAGTGCAGAGCGTTTACGCACAGAATGTCCAGATGACTTTGAAGCGACACTGGACAAGTTATTGCAACGTGAGTTGATAGAACTGCTTTCAACAGGATATTGCTTTCAAGTAGAATTGATTCGCCAGTGGTTTCAAAGGTATTGAGTAGATGAAATCTTTTTTCTTAAAAAGAATCAAAGTGTTGACATTCTTTATTCTATTATTAAGCCTGACAGGTTATTTGGGCACAGTTCATTGGATTTTTGAACTCACCGCTCACTTTAAAGGACAGTATTTTGCCTTGTCTTTGTTTTTTTCTATAATATTGTTGTTGACACGTGAATGGAAATGGGCGGGCGTGGGGATGTTGAGTCTATTTCTGAATGCACTTGTTGTGCTACCTTGGTATTTTTCAGAGACTCAAACAATTGTCCCAAATCAAGCTTTAAAATTATTACATGCCAATGTCAATGTGAATAATTATGATTATGCGGCATTTATGCAACTGGTTCAATCTGAACAACCAGATATTGTAATCGTGCAAGAAATAGATGTGACTTGGGTAAGAGCGTTGAAAATTTTAGAAGAGGGTTTTCCTTATCAGCTCATTACCAAGGCAAGAGGTATTTTTGGAAGTGTCATTTTAAGCCGTTTTCCTTTCGAAACTCAAAATGCTCTTTTGTTAGGCAGTAGACATATAGAAAGTTTATTCATAACACTGCGCTTCTCTCATAAAACACTGTCTTTATTAGCCACACATCCTTTACCGCCTATTAATTCAGATACTTTTAAACAAAGAAATCATCAGTTATTTGCAGTCAATGCGTTACTTGAGCATTATTCTATCCCTAAAATTTTGATCGGTGATTTGAATATCTCTATGTGGTCTCCTTTTTATCAGAAACTCAATCTTCATAATGCCAGACAAGGTTTTGGAATTTTACCCACTTGGCCCACTTTTTTGCCTTTTATGATGCTTCCTATTGATCATTGCTTGGTCAGTGCCGATATTCAGGTACGTAATATGAAAACGGGATCTGCTATTGGTTCTGATCATTTACCTTTAATCATAGAGTTGGCCTTTTAAATATGTATTCTTTTTATTAACAATGACTCCCTTCTCATTAATTATGAAATATTTTATTATTATTGCCTTAATGCTACTGTCTTCACTTGTTTTTGCAAACTGTACAAATACAAAAAATGGGGCTTTAAAAATTCACCGTGGCACAATCACTTGTGATCTCAAGATTCAAGAGCCGATCAAGGATAGACGGATTCGCTTTCTTGTCCAAGCAGTCAAAGTGGAAGCTACGCTTAAATATGATATTTTATCATTGTTTGCACAGTTAGCCAATCATCCTAATGAAATATCTTTGCCCGCACTATCAGGGTTTAAAGTCAGTCTTATCATGGGTGATAAAACATTGCCTATTGATATGGATATGCAACCTACCTATAAAATTAAATCTAATGGTTCAGTGTGCTCATTAACAGTCATTGGTTTTGAACCCAGAGTAAGCAATCTCAAAAGTAAGTATTTACCCTCTTGGTTAGCGAAAACACTTGAAGATTATATTAATCAAGATGTTAAATTGAAAAAGGATGTCTTGTCTAAAGCACGTAAGGCGCTTCCAAAAATAAAATCTTATGTAAAGTGTCAGTAAAAACGAGGCAGTCATGAAATCTCAAGAAGAGCGTTATCTTGCTATACGTAATGTGACATTGATTGGTGTTGTAGGTAATATTTTTTTAACCATTATCAAATTGTTTTTTGGATTTTATGGTAAATCGCAAGCTTTGATCGCAGATGGCTTACATTCTTTATCAGATTTAATGAGCGATGCTGTTGTTTTGATAGCGGCTAAATTTAGCACCCAAGCTGCTGATGCTGATCATCCTTATGGACATGCCCGTTTTGAAACCCTCGCGACTGTGATTGTTGGGGGGATATTGCTTATGGTCGGGATAGGCATGTTAATAGATACCACGCAACGTTTATTTGATCCTACGCTATTATTGCAGACGTCAAGTGTGACCTTAAGTGTGGCACTCTTGTCTATTCTGATTAAAGAAGCCTTATATCAATATACACACCTTATTGCGACACGTATACGTTCGCAAATGTTAGAAGCCAATGCGTGGCATCATCGTACAGATGCGATTTCTTCCGTATTTGTTTTGATTGGGATTGCAGGGAGTTTATTAGGAGTGTCTTGGCTAGATGCGGTAGCCGCCCTCATTGTTAGCGTTATGATTATCCATATTGGTTGGTCATTAGGCTGGGGTGGGGTGATGGATTTGGTAGATACAGGTTTAGCAAAAGACAAAATTATTAGCATTAAAAAGACCATCCAATCTGTAGAAGGGGTTCAAACGTTGCATGCCTTACGTAGCAGAAAAATGGGTGCTAATGTCTTAATAGATGTTCATATTATGGTAGATCCTCGTATCAGTGTCTCAGAAGGACATCAAATTGGCGAGATGGTCCGTTCTACTATTATGAAAGGAAATGATGCTATTAAAGATGTATTAGTGCATATTGATCCTGAATTTGATATCAGCATTCCCACTAATTTAAATTTACCCTTACGTGATGAAATTACAGAACGGGTACGACAATATTGTCAAACATTAAAGATTAATGATCCGATTGAAAAAATGACCTTGCATTATTTATCGGGCAAAGTCACAGTAGATATTTATTTCTCTTTAAGTATTGCAGACAATATTGTAGAAGCCCAAAATCTCTCGCTTAATTTATCACTTAATTTGAACAAATTGCTGGTAGATGATCCTGTCATTCATGGTATTAAGGTATATTATAGTACTTGAAAGTGACTGACTACTTTTTTTGCGATTAAAGGCAATAGCCCTAATAATACAAATGCACATATTAGGGCGGGTGACACAATATCTTTCAAGGAATGTAGTTGTGCTAATTGCATACCCGCATTCACATACACGATTGTGGCAAATAACATGCCTATTTGGCTCACCCAATAAAATGTCCAAGTTTTAATCGGTGTGACTGCCATGACAAGATTAATGGCAAAAAAAGGAAAAAGAGGGATTAATCGTAAGCTCAATAAATAAAAAATACCTTGTTTTTTAATCCCCTGATTAATCGTTGTTAAGGGATGCTTAAAATGTTGTTGTACAGATTCTCGAAACAAATATCTCGCCAGTACAAATGCTATGGTTGCGCCTATACTGCTGGCAAAAGAGACAATAATAGTGCCTACAAATACGCCAAAAATAGCACCCGCGATTAAGGTAAGTAAGACAGCACCTGGTAAAGAAAGCCCTGTTATGATAAGATAAATCATAAAAAAAATCAGCGTAGTTTGCCACGGTTGTGCCTCATACACATTCAAAATATGAGTACGGTGTATTTGAATATATTCAAGTGTTAAATAGTGTTGTAAGTTAAAAATAAAAAAGAGGCTGATTAAAATAGCGATGATTGCTAATAAAATAAGTTGATTTTTTTTCATTTTTATCTCTTAATTTGTATTTTTATTATGGGACGTTTATTGACCATTGTGGGACTGATTACCACATTCTTATATTCTATAAGCATTTTTTGGCTGACGAGTGGGCGTTGGGGTCAAATAATGACCATGCGTCTTAATGAACTGGGCGATTTTTTAGCAGGTGTTTTTGGACCTTTAGCATTATTTTGGCTTATTCTTGGTTTTCTACAACAAGGAAAAGAATTGCAGCAAAACAGTCATTCCTTAGAAACTCAAACAAAAGAATTAAATCGTTTAATCCGTAAACAACTCATTGAAATATCTCAAACACAACGGGCAGTTGAATTGCAAGCGATACTGCATACTCAAGACCATCTTGATGACGAACCAGAACACACTGCTGAATCTATTGAAAAATCAACACAAGAACAACAGTCAATTTTAAAGAGTTTAAAAAAGTTTTCATAAGGCTACGACATGCTCTACTAAGCATTGCACCGTTTCTGCTCCTCGAAATCTATTGATACTCAATTTATATGCCAATTTAACACGAGTCACATTGGCTGGCCAAT
>DAOVZS010000109.1 GCA_030635005.1 Thiomargarita sp.
GCCCGTTTAGCAGCTGGTTTTAGTGCGACAGAATTGGACAATATGCTGACTCAGACATAACACATCAGCGTGTTATTCATTTTTTCGTGTGTTATCCCTTAAGATTTGGAGAAAACTAATGCTTTGATCATAGGCCTCTTGTGCAAAAGCAATCGTTTTTTCAAAATGATTTTGACGGGCTGCCAATTGTGCTTTTTCTAATAAGGGAGAGAGTGTTGACGTGGAATAGCCTAATAGCGTAATTTCTTGCCATACTTTTTGAACACGCTTAATCGCCCTTGTCATCTTATAAGCAGAGACTGCCTGATCTCTGGCAATAATCGCAGATTGTTGTGCTTGAACAAATTTACCTATTTCCAAATTCTGTTCAGCTTCTGTTAGATTTTGTGTGGCTATCGCTAAAGTTGTAGGAACATAACTATCTGCTGCAATGTAATGGGCTGCTTGAATAGCTTGGCGAGCATCGCTCATTTCTTGCATTGGCACGTAAACACATCCTACTGCCATAACTGTCATGCTTAGCACGAGCATACATTGATGTTTCATTATTATCTATTATTAATGTGGAGTAAAAACTAAAAATGTTAGCGGTGATTGATGAACCCAGATGTATTGGCTGTACATTATGTCAACAAGTGTGTCCAGTGGATGCTATTTTAGGTGCTTCTAAATATTTGCATACGATTATTGCTCAAGAATGTATTGGGTGTAAATTATGTATCCCCTCTTGTCCTGTCGATTGCATTGTGCTGTCTAATGACAGTATTGCACAACAAAGACGAAAATTCCGAGATTTTCGTTTAGCACGTGATAAAAAAGAGCAGGCGGTGCATTATCAACAGGCAATAACTGATCACAAAAAACGAGCCACTATTAAAGCGGCGATAGACAGAGTTCTGCTTATTCAACATACAGTTCAGGTTCAATCTCCTCAGGTGTTAAAACCTCTTCCCCAGGTAATACAGTCAAAAAATCATCTAAATTAGGCAAAATAGGCATGACATTATCTGACATCAAAGAAACCCCTTGAGATTTTTGTTCTAATTGTTTTGAACGCATATAATTGTATTTGTGGGTACTAATAAACTTTTCACTTTCAGCATCACGTATAATGACAGGATGTAAAAAAATCATTAAATTGCGTTTGATTTTTTTTGTACTGTTTGAACGAAATAACCCGCCTATTAAAGGTAAATCACCCAAAAATGGGATTTTTTGAGTGATTTGCTGTAAATCATCATCTATTAATCCACCCAGTACAATGACATGACCATTTTCAACAATCACAGTTGTTTTGATGGTACGTTTATTAGTGATAATATCGCTAGTATTGAGACTGCTTGCATTAATACTAGAGACTTCTTGCTGAATTTCTAGTTGAATCGTATCCCCTTCGTTAATTTGCGGTTTCACAATCAGTTTAATACCCACATCTTCACGTTGTATGGTTTGAAAAGGATTGGTCACACTGCCTGTTGTGCCAGTACTTGTATATTGTCCTGTAATAAAAGGGACATTCTGTCCCACTACGATCTCTGCTTCTTGATTATCCAGCGTGAGTAAAGAGGGGGTTGAGAGTACATTTGTTTTACTGTCTATGGTTAAGGCGTTTAATAATCCCATAAAATTGACAACGCCATCAGTAAATTTCCCTAAGCCCATAAATGCCCCTGCCCCCATATTAGAAATATTATTTTGTTGCACAGCCCCGGCAAGATTTGTGATGCCAATCCCCCCATTATTAAAATTACTGACACCCACTGGGCTAGCTGTGCCTTCAATATTATAAACGAGCCATTGCATTCCCAATTCTCGTGCGGTATCGCTAGAAACCTCGGCAATCACTGCCTCAACAAGCACTTGAGCCCGTCGTATATCAAGTTTGTTGATCACTTCTGTTAAATTTTGTAGTATTTTTGGAGGGGCAGTAATGACTAAACTATTGGTAGTTTCATCTGCTTGAATATCAGTTTTAAACATATTAGGACTGATGGTTTGTCCTTTAGCCTTTTCTGTTTCCCAAATGCTATCGCTAATCCCTTTAAGAATATTGACTAACTCTTTGGCTTGCGCGTAACGTAAATAAATCACTTTCGTATGACTCATACTTTTAATCGGTGTATCAAGATGTGTAATAAGGGTGCGAAGACGCAAACGCATCGCACTATCACCACTAATCAGTATACTATTACTTCTTTTATCGGCAACAATATTAACTTTTTTTGTTTTTTGAGTTGTTTTCTGTTCAAGTTTACTGAGAATGAGCACTACTTCTGTCGCAGAAGCGTGTTCTAATACAATAATTTCAATATTTTGATCATCAGCTTGATCAATACGCTGAATAATTTTCAGTAAACGCTGAATATTATTTGCAGTATCTGAAATAATCAGGGTATTATTGGTAGGATAAGCAACTAAATGACCTTGTTGACGAATTAAGGGGCGGAGCAATGGAATCAGTTTTGCAGCTTCCACATGTTTTATATGTACGATTTGTGTGACTAAAATATCGCTTTTAAGCGTTTCATCCTTTAATAAAACGGTGCTACTTTCTGATTTTGCAAGATTATAAGGGAGAATTTTAATCACATTCCCATTAGGCACAGCCGTAAATCCATGTATACTGAGTATAGATAAAAATACTTCATACACTTGTTCACTATCCATGGATTCATTAGAAATGATGGTCACTTTTGCATTGACACGTGGATCCACTATAAACGTTTTTTGAGTCACTTCAGAGATGATATTAATCACTTCTTTAATATCTGTTTCTCTAAAATTTAAAGTGACATTTTCTGCACTTACAAATACGGGTAACAAGATAAGACTTAATAAAATACGAAGCATCATTATTTTTCAATGGTAAAGGATAATGGGATCACTTGTCCTCTGCGTAACACTTGCAAATCTACATGTGTTGCTGTTGCAAGTTGTTGTACAATAGTCAATCCTTTGATCGGAGAATTCAGTTTAACACCATTCACAGTGGTAAGTATATCACCAGATTGTAAATTAAATCGTGATAAAAGGCTGGCATCTTTCCCTGATTTGATGCGATACCCTACTAATTGTTTACCACGACGCACAGGAAAAACGCGTACTAATGTCATTAAACTTTCTGGATTAGTCTGTAATTGGCGTTGATATTGTGCTAATAATTTTCCAGGAGTGTGATCAGATTTTTTATTTGTTGTGACCTTTTTTCTGGTATAAGTGTCTTTTTTATCGACAAGATGTAATGTCTCATAACGTCCATTTCTAAGCAGAATAACTTTTCTCTTCTGGATATCATAAAGTTGTGCACCACTGGGTAAAGATTGATTCATATGATACGAGACACTGTGACTCTTTGTAGTAGCAATCATAGCAAATGACTTTTTTGGAATAGAGCTGTGATAAATCCCATGCAATTTTAAATTAAGTTTCGTTTCAGGTATCTGTGTTGCTCGTGCTAAAGTCTGTGTAGTTATCTGATATTTTCCAAATAAATTCGATTTAAGGAGTGACGAAATATTAAGCCTTCTCGTAACAATATCGGTTTGATGAACAGCTGTCTGTTTAGAATGCGTTTTTAAGGGCACAGCGTTTATTAAAAAAAGTTGTACAAAGCTGTATCCCAATATCGCAGATAGTGCTAAATTAATACTCCACCGCATTGATAAGAGTATCATTAATTTCATAGTTCTATTAAGTGTTCTGTGTCTCTAGCTGAGCACTTTTATCTCCCAGTTCTCCCCAAAGTTTTTCTAATTGATAAAATTCACGCGTTTCTGGTTGCATGATATGTACAATGACATCTCCGATATCAACTAAAGCCCATTCTCCTTGTTTAATCCCTTCATCTCCTAAAGGACGTTCTCCATTCGATTTCATTTCTGCGATAACATGTTGTGATAATGCACTGACTTGTCGGGCTGTTCTGCCGGTAGCCACAATCATAAAATCGGTGATGCTGCTACATTTCCGTACATCTAAAATCGTGATATTTTGTGCTTTTTTATCTTCTAAAGCATTTGTTGCGAGATTTAGAATTTGTTGTGTTTCCATTATCTATATTATATTGTCGTGATAAAGCTGATAAGTATTAATGATATTTAAAACCGCATTGGGTAACAAATATCTCGGATTTTTGCCAGCAGCGATTAAGCAGCGAATATGTGTGGCTGAAATATTCAAGCCTGGAATATCTTCTATTCTAATATTAGGGGCATTATTCAAAAATTCAGACATGGGATGTTTTGGGGACAAAACACTTTCTGGACGGCGTACTATAACGAGTAAATGCGTTAAATGGACAAGCCGTTTCCATTGATACCAATGAGATAAACCCATAAAAGCATCCAGACCTAAAATTAAGTATAAAGGATTTTGGGGATAATCGTCACGCAAACTACTCACAGTATCTACCATATAGGATGGTCCTTTTCGACGTAACTCACGATCATCAACACTTAATCCTGTGACCCCAAAAATAGCAGATTGCACCATTTCTAAACGGTGTTGGCAGCTCACCGTGGGTTGTTCCCGATGAGGAGGACGTGCTGACGGTATCAATAGAATTTTTTCACAGTCTAATCGTTCATATAATTCTAAGGCTAATCGTAAATGACCATGATGAATAGGGTTAAAAGTGCCCCCTAAAATACCTATTGGTTTATGTTCTTTCTGAACTGTCATATTTTACTGTCTAATCTGCCCTTCTCCCAAAACAATATATTTTTGAGAGGTTAAACCCTCTAAGCCAACAGGACCTCGTGCATGTAATTTATCAGTACTAATACCAATTTCTGCCCCTAATCCATATTCAAAACCATCCGCAAAACGTGTTGAAGTATTCACCATCACTGAACTTGAGTCTACTTCATTTAAAAAACGCATTGCACGACTCCAGTCTTCTGTAATAATGGCGTCTGTATGTTGTGAACTATGGAGACGAATATGTTCTATCGCTTCATCTAAACCGGTGACAATGCGTATGGATAGAATGGGAGCGAGATATTCAGTATCCCAATCTTCCGCAGTTGCGGGAATAATATTGGCGTTTAAATGACATGCATTGTGACACCCCCGTAATTCTACGCCTGCTGTTTTATACTTATCAACCAGTGTTTCCAAGACATGGGCTGCGATATTTTGTTCAATTAATAAGGTTTCCATCGTATTACAGGTGCCATAACGTTGTGTTTTAGCATTATAAGCGATAGCGATGGCTTTATCAATATCTGCCTTTTCATCAATATAGGTATGACAAATACCATCTAAATGTTTAATCACTGGAATCCGTGCTTCTTGCGTAATGCGTTCAATTAAACCTTTACCGCCTCGTGGAATAATCACATCGACGTATTGTGATAACCGTATTAATTCTCCTACGGCTGCTCTATCCGTCGTTTCAATCACTTGGATTAAAGATTTTGGTAATCCAACAGATTCTAAGCCTGTTTGAATACATTGGGCAATGGCTTGATTAGAATGAATCGCTTCAGAACCGCCTCGTAAAATAGTGGCATTACCTGATTTAAGACATAATCCAGCAGCATCAGCGGTGACATTGGGACGAGATTCATAAATAATCCCCACTACTCCTAAAGGCACGCGCATTTTTCCGACCTGAATCCCACTGGGTTGGTATTTTAAATCTGTGATAGCACCGACAGGATCAGGCAAAGCGATCATTTGTCGTAACCCTTCAATCATATTGGCTATTCGTGCGTCATTTAAAACTAAACGATCACGTAATGCTGAGGCTAAATTTTTACCTGCTTCTAAATCTTTAGCATTCGCTTCAAGCAGTCGATTATGGTGTTGTTCTAATTGTTGCGCAATGGCTTCTAAAGCTTTATTTTTAACACCTGTTTTTGTTTTGGCTAATATTTGTGCTGAAGAACGGGCTTGTATGCCGATCTTTCTCATATATTCTTGTATATTCATGATTAAAGCATCATTAAGATAATTAGTATTTATTATAGCATATTGACACACAATGATTTTTATTTATTTACTCATATTACGTAATCCTAGGGCGTTGCCCCAGGCTGATATATGTCGCCCTTTCAGGGCTTATATCCTTTCACAAGGCGTAGCATGCGTTATTTATGGATTTCTATAGATACCCAACGCCAACTTATCCACATTGCTAAAATACATACTAAAGAAGCCCATAAATAAGTCATTTGTGCACCGATATTCCAAGTATAACCACTGACTAAACTTCCCACCGCTCCGCCTGCCCCAAAGCTTAAACTGCTATATAAACCTTGTGCTTTTCCTTGATGTTGATCAGTAAATGTATTACGAATAAATTGCATGAGTACGCCATGATACATTCCAAAACTCGCAGCATGCATCAATTGTGCTAAAATTAACATAGGCAAGGATTCAATATAATAGCCAATGAATAACCAACGTACGCTACTGATTCCTAAAGTGATGATGAGTAAATGATTTAAATTAAAACGCATTAACAAACGGTGCATGACCAAAAAGAGCAGAATTTCTGCCAACACACCCAAAGCCCATAATTGTCCAATCACATTGCGACTATATCCATACTCTTCTAGATAAATAGAATAAAACGTGTAATAAGGTCCATGACTGACTTGTAATAAAAAACAGCTTAAAAACAAGGCAATCATTGATGGTTGTTTAATCAGTTGGTAAAAAGACGCAGTAGAAGTAGATTTGTGTTTATTTATTTTTTCGGGCACACATAAGCTTGTTAACGCAATACCTATTAATAATATCATGAATAAATCAGGTAATAAGGTGATACTGATCAATTCAAATAACCCACCGAATAAGCCGACTACCAGAATAAAACCGATAGATCCCCATAAACGAATATGACTATAACGTTCAGACTGTTCACCGAGATGGGCAAAGGTAGTCGCTTCAAATTGTGGTAAAACAGCATTCCAAAAAAAACTAAAGCTGCCTAATACTAAAACAAGCCATAAATAACGATGCCCTACAAACACCCCTAAAAAACATAAGAGGCTTAAAAAAGAACTTAGGCGCACCATCTGCATGGATCGTCC
>DAOVZS010000196.1 GCA_030635005.1 Thiomargarita sp.
TCATACAATAACCGTCTAGGCACATTTAGTTTGGTGATACAATCGACGCAGAGCGTCGAAGAAGGCATTCCCAACCGGAGGTTGGGAACGAGAAATTAGGTATTTTGTATGCTATTCAAACGGGCAGCGCTATATTAAGTACCAAAGCATATTCCATATTTGATTTATGATGGGTGTAAAATCCATATTTTTCCTATGTATCAGCACGGTGAACTGTGATATATAATCACAGTTCAATACCATAAATTAGACAAATACGCCTTCAAAAGCTGTTATTTGTGCATATACTTGGCGATCAGTATAGCCTTGAAGTTCAATACTTTTTGAGCGACAAGCGGTATTACAGAGTCCACATCCTTGGCACAGTCCTGGATTGACTTTGGCAGCCCATTTTATGAAATTGCCTCTACGATCTGTTTTTTCTTCACGTTCAATCGCGTTATAGGGACAAACTGTAAGGCAATCCCAACAATTCATACAGTTTTTCTGGTCAACAATAGCGACTTCAGGTTCGCGTAACATTTCATCACGTGAAAAAAGTTGCATGACTTTGGAAGCTGCTGCTGAAGCTTGGGCAACGGTTTCTGGTATGTCTTTTACGCCTTGGCACGCTCCTGCTAAATAAATGCCCCCTGTAGAAGATTCAACGGGCATTAATTTAGGATGTTGTTCTGAAAAGAAACCATGTTGATCATAACCAATCCCAAGGGTTTTGGCAACATCAATTGCATCTTGTTGGGGTATCATGGCAGTGGCAAGCACGACCATATCCGCTTCTACTTCTACAGCCTGTCCACTCAGAGTATCAGCACCTTTGACGAGTATTTTGTCGCCTTTTTTGCTGAGTCGTGACACACGTCCCCGAACATAATTTGCTCCTTCTGTTTGTGCACGATTGATGAATTCTTCATATCCTTTACCACCCGCTCTAATATCCATGTAGAAAACATACGATTTTCCATGATGGACGTTGTGATGATATAGCATGGTATGTTTGGCGGTGTACATACAACAAATTTTTGAGCAGTATTCTACGCCTTTGTTGCAATCACGTGATCCGACACAGGCGATAAAGACGATAGTTTCTGGTTTTTTGCCATCTGAAGGACGACGAATATCACCGCCTGTTGGTCCTGACGCAGATGCTAAGCGTTCAAATTCTAAGCCATTGATGACATCTACTAAACGTCCTGCACTGGAACGGGGTAATGTTTTGCGTATTTTTGCAGTCAGTTTTTTCGGTGTCATGTGGGGAGGACGATAACCACCGTATTCGCGATAGACATTAGGCATCAGTTTAAAGCCGGTGGCGACGATGACAGCACCGAATTTTTCTGAAATCACTTTATCTTTTTGTGTGAAATCAATACATTGTGGACCACAGACTGTAGCACACAGTCCACATTTATCTTTAATAAATTTGGGACAGTTGGCGCGGTCAATAACGGGTATTGTTGGGACAGCTTGTGGAAATGGGATGTAAATAACACTGCGTTTATTTAAGCCCATTTCAAATTCACTTTCCACGGTGAACGGACATTTTTCCCAGCATTCACCGCACCCAGTACAATCTTCTTCAATCACACTTTTGGCTTTCAGCCGAATCGTCGCTTCAAAATTACCAATATAGCCATCAAGTTTTTCAAGCTCTGCGTAGCTATGAATTTTAATTAAAGGGTGATTAGACACCTCTACCATTCTTGGCGTTAAAATACATTGTGAACAGTCTAAAGTTGGGAATGTTTCTGATAAACGTGCCATATTTCCCCCTAAAGAGGGTTCACGTTCCACAATGGATACGGGTATCTGGGCGTTTGCAAGATCCAGTGCTGCTTGAATGCCTGCAATGCCACCCCCGACGATTAAAACACGCTTAGTTACTGGCATACTGTAACGTTCAAGAGGACGACTGACTTTAATCCGTTCTATCATCATTCTGGTAAGATCTTTGGATTTAGCCGTACCGACTTCTTTATCTTTATGTACCCACGAACATTGTTCACGAATATTCGCAATTTCAACTTTAAATGGATTGAGACCCGCTGCTTCCGCTGCTTTACGAAAAGTCGCTTCATGCATTTTTGGGCTACAAGCAGATACAAGACATCCATCCAGTTTATGTTCTTTAATTGCATTCTTGAACATTTCTTGCCCAGGGGCTGAACACATAAATTTGTAATCTTTTACATGTGCTACACCGCTGATTTTACTGATTTCGTCAGCGACATCGGCTGTATCTACTGTGCGAGCAATGTTATTACCGCATTGGCATACGAAAACGCCTATTTTTGACATCGTGTATTGTCTCCTGTAGATAAACGAGCTAATAAATTTTGTGTATTTAGGTGGTTATAGTTCATTGGTTTTGGTAAAGTTTCCCAAAAATATGTTTTTGCAAAATTGGGAACTGCTTCTTGTGATATGAATTGATCATTAATAATGACCCATTCCCAATCACGTGTCATTCCTTGACGCACATCATCTAACCATTTATCAATATCTTGTTGTGTCCGTGAACACCGTATCCATTCAGGTTCAAATACACAAAAAGACGCTTTAAAAACTGCCATAAAATTTGTAAACAAATTTAAAAGATCAGCACGATTTAAAGGCGTTGCCCATTGTTTTTCAAATAATGTTTTAGGTTCACAAAATATAATTGTTGTTTTTTCAGTCTTCTCATTAATAATAATGACACTGCACATTTTTTTTTCATAAACTAAATTAATTTCAATCCCTTCCCAATGAGATGTTTTGGCAAAAGCGTCTACTAATGATTCACACTCAATTTCTTCTCCTGTATATTCAAAATAACCGTTTTTGAGTGCTAAACGGTAAAAATCAGGATCAAGTATAGCTTTAATATCTGATAACCATTGACTCAATGATAATAATAGGGATTTTCTTGTCATAGAAACTGGGCTAAGGCTAGCGTAATAATCAGTACTCATGATTTATTCTCGTTTTATCATTGTCACAAGGGGTGGATTGTTTTTCATTAAAAAAGTTTTGGCATTCTCTGCTGCTACTCCTGATTCTAATTTGTATTCTAAATAAGCTATCACCCCCGTTTTATGTTGACATGCATTAATGGCAACAATCAGTTTACGATCTTCCTTTAACTGTTTAGGTTTAATGATAACGCCTTTTTTACTCTCTCCGCCTACTGCTTGACTATGATCAGATTTACATTGAACAATTTTTGTGATATTTCCATTCTTATCACGTGTAATATGATCAACTTCTTTTGTTGCGTCACACTTTTTACACCGAAAATCAGGACTGATATCATTTCCATCTTTAATATCTACTTTGTTATGTGCAATAGCACTTGCTTCAAATGGATCACCTGCTTTCCGACTCATAAGCTTTTGACGCATTTTATCAGCAATAGAACCAAAACTTGTTGGTATCGGTTTGCACGCCCATTCATGATGACAGCATGTGATTATTTTCATTTATAGGTACTGCTTTTTATGCATGAAAGAGTAACAATTCCTTGAGTAATTCATTAGCAATTTGGATGCTGTCTCGATAGCCGTCGCAATCTATTAAAAAATTATAACGGTATTCTTCAGCATATACTGTGATCACTTGTAATGACATGCGATATTTTGTTTGATCAGTTTTGAAGGGTGTGTATTCGATTAATTCTTCAAGCAAATTATTTAATTTATGCGTACGTGAATATAAACTGTGTTTGCTGTGTACTTCTAGTAAATATTTAAATAGCATTTCAAACATTTGTTGGTAATGAAAACAATGTAGGGAGCAATCGTTAATCGCCATTTGTTCTATAACATCTAGATTCATGGCATGTTGCCATGCTTTACCACCCAGATTCTCAACATTTTCAAAATGTTTGAAGTATTTGGCATACATAACTTTTTTTGCTACCTCTATTTCTAATTTATTATATTACATCCAAATCACTTCAATCCTGTCAGTCAGTGTTTCTCTTTTACCGACTTGTTCCCAATCTGTCACTGTGTTTCGATTAAAAAGAATTAACCACCCACTGTTTAAACTGAGGCGATCCAAATAATTAATCAGTTGCTTTTTTCCCTCTTTAAGGGCAAAGTTGCTTTGTAGTTTTAATTCA
>DAOVZS010000016.1 GCA_030635005.1 Thiomargarita sp.
ATCAGCACCTAATATCGCATCAAGAAATGGTTTTTGACCAATAATACCAGACACATTAACACCCACAATCATCGTACTGATATCATCGTCTGTCGTTTCCGTATCATTATTGGTTGCGATATAAGCAATTTTGTTTGTAACAGCAGTTTGATTGCTGGTATCTTGTCCAGGACCTGCAATTACTATTAGGCAATTTGACCCTGACATGGCACAAGAAGTGGAGTTGGCGGAGGCGATGAGTGTGGGATCGAAGTTGCATCCATATTCTTCATCATAGATAGAATCATTATGATGTGACAAATGTGTTTTTAAAGCATTGACACTAATGTTAATGGCTTGAACATTCGCAGTATTTCCAGGGGGATAATGACAAATGTCGATTTTTTTAGCGTCTGTAGGAATCGTATAACCCTGTAAGCATTCACCTGGTAATGCATCTGCATATGTCGCATCATTTGCCAAAGTATTAAGCGTGATGTCAGCTGTTGTAGGGGTGCCATTGTTATCATAGCAAACAGTGATGGTTTCAGTACTTTCCCTTTCATCACCATTACAACTGTATATGGGACTGTTTGTAATTTCTTCACTATCACATGATTCGGATTTAGAATTGGCAGCATCACCACAACTTCCAGCGGTATCCCCGTCATGATGTCCTAAATGAGTAGCTGCAGCACTTCCTGATACGATAATCGTGTGTGCATTCTCTGGATTACCGGGGGGGACATGACAAATTTCTGTCTTATTACCTTCTCCACTTTCAAGTACTTCATGACACTCGTCAGGAGTAGAAGATAAGGTGCCTGAAATATAGGTATCAGGATGACTGACAAAGTAAAACGGATTATCGTGGCGTGTTAAGCCATTAATCACCGCTTCACCTAAAAAGTAATTTGCTGCTTCTGTAATGCCTTCAAGAAGCGGTGCAGTACTGCCTGCTGGCACAGATAAATATGAAATCGCTTTTTCTACAGGAGAGAGTATAGATGTTCGTCTGGTATAACTACAATCTGTGACCCCTGCTGGCAAACTATATTCAATCGTCAATACAGGTGCTGAACCTGTACTAATTTTATATTGAGTATTGGTTGAATCAACAAGAAAAGCAATGTTTTCTCCGCAATTCCAAGTAGAAAGATTGGTCATTGCTTGTACGACATCATTAATAGGCGCTTGATATGTATAATCTATTGCCCAAGCTGTGGTGCTCCAATTCTCATTAGCGGTGAGTGTTGTACTGCTAAAAACATCTGTAATATCAAAACCAGTGCTATTTGTCGCTGTATCAGCAGCAATAGTAATCACTCCACTTGCTGCAGCTTCAACACTTATAAATTCAATAAAAGCATTTTCGATAATAGCACCCGGTGGGACGTCTAAATCAGTAAAATGCAAGCCTATTTCTGAACTAATTTCCAATGTTGCAGGACAGTCTGGTCCATTTATCTCAAATTCTACTGTTTTTTGACTCGAAGTTTCAGCAGTCATTGATACCATTGTTACGTCATACGTATCATCAAGTGTAAAAGTAACCACAATATCAGTACCAGAGGTACCAATACTTGAGACGTTACCGTTACAAGTATTTAATGTTAAACTAGCAAGAGAGTGACTACCACTACTGTTAGAACTTGTATAGGTCCAAGTATCACCACTATGAGTTAGCGTAATGGTACCTGCGTATGCAATAGAATTAGCATTTTGCATAACAGTAATTGCTGCCGTATCAGTAGCTGCTGTATTAGTAGTACTGGTAGTCGTCGCAGCAGAAACAATATCATCTTCATCAATACCCACTGAAATAGTTCTGGTATCCCCTTCTACTGTTACCGCGGTGTCAACTTGTGTAAACGGAAACAGTATCGGTGTATTTGCGGTATAACTGCCATCTTTTGTAAAACGTCCAATGGCTATTGAGACATTATCTTGATCCAGTGCAATACGTTCTATCGCTGTTAATAAACCTTCTTTGACCATATCTAGGCGTGACGGTGTGCTGCTATCACTACTCGCTTGTTCCATTAAAGCAGAATTGTCTATCATAAATAAGATATTAGTATTGTCAGCCTGACTACCGCTGTCTAAATACTGATCAATTTCATTGGCAAATGTGGGCGAGGCTAAACCTGCCGTCATTCCAATCATGCTAGATAGGCATAATGTGCGTAAATGTCTCATAAATTCCTCCTTTTTCTAAAATAATTTGATATATATGTCTGTATAAAAGTATACATATATTAAATGCTCCTTTATGATGATAAAAAATTAGTCTACCTTCATCGTTTGAACCAACTTAGCTTCGGCATAATCAGTCCCACCAATAGCTCCACTGCGTCCAATACTTTCTATAATGAGATGTCTATTACCTATAGAATCTTCTTCTGTTAATCTCGTGGTAATAATTGCATGTGCAACCACTCTAGCATTCAGTGTAATAGTAAGCATATTTACAATGGTTCTGTCTGGCACATTATCTACGGGATCACATCTTTGGATAATGCGTGAATCGGTATCATCCCAACCAAACACATATCTTTTAATATGACTAATATCGGTGAAAGTTAAAGTAGTTAAAGAAATTCCACTAAAACTTCGAGTGGCTTGATTAATCGCCGTTTCAGCAGCTTGAAATGCTAAATTATAATCCTTAGTCGTTTTAACAACCTGCATTTCGGAACGTGTTAAATCCATAGCACTCATACCTAACAAAGTTAGGATAAGCAACAATATGAGAGATAATAGTAATATCGCACCTTTCTCTTGATGAGAAGACCGTTTCAACGTTTTAAGTTTATTCATAATGGATCATATCAAATTAGTTGTATATGGTAATCTGTCACATATTATATACATGGATCATTGTATATATTATTTCTCACGCCTACTACCGTTGTAAATAAACGATGTCGATAAGCCTTTTCAATATCAAGGTTATCAGTGCTTAAATCATATGTATTTTTATTCCAAGAGGTATCGCTTGCGTTAAGATCAGGATCTAAAAAAAAACTTTTTCCAGACACCGCTTTAAAATTCCATCGTGGCTCAGGTGTACGCATTAATAAGGTAACTCGTACACTCATCACAGAACTGGCACCTGCTGTGGGTTTATCATAACGATTAGGAATCAAATCAACACGAGGACTAGGAGGAGGACAAATAAGAGGATCAGTATTTATACCATAACGTATCTGCATATTCATCACACCTTTAATGAATAATTCTTTTATGCCCGTGCTATTACAAAAAGTGCTGATATTAGCAGGTGTATCATAACACCGATATAATGCCATTTCACCGTCTGGAGTCGCTTCTACCCTATAAGCTGCTGACAAATCACCCATATACACATCGACTGGCTCTCGATATTTGATATCTGCAGAGGTCATTGTGTTATCAAACGGGAGTGTAAATTCGACTTCGGGTTTTGCATTAGGATTAGCAGCAGTCGTAGTCGTAGGAATATAAGGACTTCCTGATGCAACCGTATAAGTCATTGTCGAACTACAATCATGAATCGTCACAGTATCCCCAGCTTTAGGCCAAACACTACTGTTTTCTAATACCACAATATCCTTGTCAGCACTAAAATCTGTGGCGTCTTCATCAATAATAAAACGATGATGTACAATAGAATTGATCACTAAGGTATCACTGGCGGGATACGTATGACCATTAATCACCAGAGGAGTTGTCCCATCCGTCGTGCCTTGAAATTCGGTGACAGCATTGGTCGCATTACATCCTGCATAGCCTGCCATACGTATTTCACGTGTCATTTCATCCATTAGCATGCGTGCATTATTCTGCATTTTCACCATTTGACTTTGTAAATCATACGTATTTTTGGTACTGATGAACATTTGCATCGCACCCGCCATTAAAATAGAACTGATGAGTACGGTGACCATGATTTCAATAAGGGTAAAACCCAGTTGTTTTGAATATCTCATGGTTGAAATTTCCATTCTTGTACGTCTTGCGTACCTGATTCTGTTAAGCTTTGCCATTGGATTATAATTGTATATTCAGAAAGCGTAGAATTCCAACTCACTTGTACACTGGCTCTCAGTAAATTATCTTGCACCTGTTCTTCCCATTTGATGAGATCATAATCTGCTAATTCTGCAGGAGTACACGTACCTGCATCACAATCGACATAACTGCTGGGCCATGTCGTCGGAGCATAATTACCTGTTCCCGCTTCGAGTATATTAACACGCATTCTATCCATGATGTCATAAGCCAGAAAAGTGGCTTGTGTTCGTAAATAGGAGGATTGATTATATTGTTGCCCTTTAATTTGTAAGCCTGCAATTCCCAATAAACCAATGGATAAAATAAGCATGGCAATCAAGACTTCTAATAGAGAAAACCCTGCTTCTTGTTTTCGCAACATGTTTGTTAGTCCCTTTTTATGTTCAATTGCATGTCCCAAGGCATATGCCATCTCCTAAAGTACACCGTACGGTTGAAATTGTGCCCATATTGTCAATGATGAGTTTTCGTCCATCAGAGGTTTTGTTACTGCAAATCGAAAATGCATAACTTTGTCGCACTCTGCCACGTGATAAATAAACTACGGGCACTGCAACACTTAGAATATTGCCACTTGCATCCAGTTGTTTAATCGTGACATTATCATTCTGATATTCAAAACTCTTAATGATTCTGATTGTGATTGGGCTTGTCGTCATAATCTTGTGTTCTACTTCCCAACCATCACTCCATCCACTTGTTGCAGGTTGAAGTTGTAAAGAGGCATTGGCTTTTGTCATCGCAGTATTTTTTAAAAAATTAAGCGTTCCCACCAAATCATTGGTTTTTGCGGTCATTTTATTACTGATCAGCATATCTTGTATGCCGGGTATGACAGAAGTGGCTAAAATACCTACAATCACTAAAACAACCATTATTTCTATTATGGTAAATCCATCTTGTGTCTTCATAACTACTCAAAAAATATTAAAATTTTGTATTTAAATATGGTGATGATACGCTATTTTTTCATTTAGAAATCAGATAAACGGTTGTTTTTTTATGATGAATGGTTTTTTTTAGGGACATCTATTTTTTTATATCCTTTATGTTAAAATACGCCATAATTTATTAACATATCAGAAAGAGCGTTTTATGTCTAAAAGCTTACTTTTTACATCAGAATCGGTCTCTGAAGGACATCCTGATAAAATGGCAGATCAAGTGTCTGATGCTATTTTAGATGCATTATTAACACAAGATGCTAATGCACGGGTTGCTTGTGAAACCATGCTTAAAACAGGTATGGTGATTGTTGCAGGTGAGATTTCAACGCATGCCCATATTGAAGTTGAGAAGATAGTACGTGATACGGTGAAAAAAATTGGCTATAACAGTTCGGAGGTGGGTTTTGATTGGGAAACCTGCTCTGTATTGTCAGCACTGGGTCAACAATCTGCTGATATTGCCATAGGTGTGGATGCATCTGATAATCATGAACAAGGCGCAGGTGATCAAGGTTTAATGTTTGGTTATGCGACTAATGAAACAGATGTTTTAATGCCCGCCCCTATTACGTATGCACACCGTTTAATGAAACGTCATGCTGAGTTACGTCATAATGGTACGTTGCCTTGGTTACGTCCTGATGCGAAAAGTCAAGTCACTTTTCGCTATACTGATGGAAAACCAGTGGGTATTGATGCAGTCGTGATTTCTACACAACATGCGCCTGATATTCAATTGAAAGACTTACAAGAAGCCGTGAGAGAGGAAATCATTAAACCTGTCTTACCCGCTGAATGGTTTGATAACAAGACACGTCTGTATATTAATCCCACAGGTCGTTTTGTCATTGGAGGTCCTATGGGCGATTGTGGTTTAACAGGACGTAAAATTATTGTAGATACCTATGGCGGCATGGCGCGACATGGTGGCGGTGCATTTTCAGGTAAAGATCCGTCTAAAGTCGATCGTTCAGCCGCGTATGCCGCACGATATGTCGCCAAAAACATTGTTGCCGCAGGGTTAGCATCCCGTTGTGAAATCCAAGTATCTTACGCTATTGGCGTGGCTGAACCCACCTCCATTTTGGTAGAAACCTTTGGAACGGGCATTATTGATGAAGATCGTTTAACACAACTGGTACGTGAACATTTTGATTTACGTCCACGTGGTTTGGTTAAAATGTTAGATTTATTACGCCCAATTTATGCTGAGACGGCAGCTTATGGACATTTTGGACGTGAAGAACCACAGTTTACTTGGGAACGTACTGATAAAGCCGAAATTTTACGTCAAGCAGCTGGCGTATAATAAATACAAGCCCTGAAAGGGCGATATATATCAGCCTGGGGCAACGCCCTAGGTAACGCGATATATATATCAAGCCTGGGGCAACGCCCTAGGTGTTTATTTAATATTAAGGAGACAACATGAGTGCCCAACCTATTGTAAATATAACCCCTGATTATAAAGTTGCAGATATGAGTCTTGCAACATGGGGACATAAGGAAATTGCGATTGCGGAAACTGAAATGCCTGGGTTGATGCAACTGCGTATTGAATATGGTGATGATAAGCCTTTAAAAGGGGCACGTATTGCAGGTTGTTTGCATATGACGATACAAACAGCGGTGCTAATTGAAACTTTAATCGCTTTAGGTGCAGAAGTTCGCTGGTCTTCCTGTAATATTTTTTCAACGCAAGATCATGCAGCAGCAGCCATGGCGGATCAAAATATTCCAATATTTGCTTGGAAAGGTGAATCAGAAGAGGAATTTTGGTGGTGTATTCAACAAAGTATTTTTGGACCAGAAGGCTGGCGTCCTAATTTGATTTTAGATGATGGCGGTGATTTAACCCAAATCATGCATGAAAAATACCCAGAACTTTTAGCGGATGTTAAGGGGATTTCTGAAGAAACCACCACGGGTGTTCATCGCCTTTATGAAATGATGACATCAGGAACATTATTAACCCCTGCGATTAATGTGAATGATTCAGTCACTAAATCCAAATTTGACAATTTATATGGCTGCCGAGAATCCTTAATGGATGGGATTAAGCGGGCGACAGATGTCATGATCGCAGCTAAAGTCTGTGTGGTCTTGGGTTACGGTGATGTGGGTAAAGGCTGTGCACAAGCGTTTCGGGGATTAGGGGCAACAGTATTTGTCACCGAAATTGATCCGATTTGTGCCTTGCAAGCTGCAATGGAAGGTTATCGCGTGATCACGATGGAAGAAGCAGCGCCACAAGCTGATATTATTGTCACCAGCACGGGTAATGTCCATGTCGTCACCCATGAACACATGAAACAAATGAAGGATCAAGCTATATTATGTAATATTGGGCATTTTGATTCTGAAATTGATGTGGCGTCATTACGTCAATATGAATGGGATAATATTAAGCCACAAGTAGATCATATTATTTTTCCCAATGGAAAACGATTGATTTTGCTTGCAGAAGGACGTTTAGTCAATTTAGGTTGTGCCACAGGGCATCCCAGTTTTGTCATGTCTAATTCCTTTACCAATCAAGTGCTGGCACAAATTGAGTTGTGGTTGAACACTGACAATTATGAAAAGAAAGTCTATGTGCTCCCTAAACATCTTGATGAAAAAGTTGCCCGTATGCACTTGAAACGCATTGGCGCACATTTAACGACCTTAACTGCTGAACAATCTAAATATCTAAATCTGCATATTGACGGTCCTTATAAACCTGAACATTATCGGTATTAACTCTTTTGTTCCCCCTATGTGTTTCCCTTAGGGGAACCTAGGGCGGTATTCATTAAAACATGAAACTCATCATCATTACTGGCTTATCAGGTGCGGGTAAAAGTATTGCTTTACATAGCTTAGAAGATATGGGGGCGTATTGTATTGATAATTTACCCATTGAATTACTCTCTGTTTTTGCAGAAAAACATCCTAAAAAATTCGGCATTACTCAGGATTTTGTAGTGCTTGGCATAGATGCACGAACCATGCAAACGACCTTATTACAAGAACTTGGACACACTAAAATTCCATCCCAAGTCATTTATCTTGAGGCTGAAGATGCCGTATTGATTAAACGTTTTAGTGAAACACGCCGTAAACATCCCTTAACCACACAAGATATTTCCTTGGCAGAAGCGATCAAACGAGAGCGTGAATTACTTAACCCCTTAGCCAAAATTGCTGATATTCGCCTGAATACCAGTCAAATGCATGTGCATCAATTGCGAGATATGATCCGCGTACAAGTGGGATTATGCCAAACACAAGGTCTTTCCCTATTATTTCAGTCTTTTGGTTTTAAGTATGGCGTGCCGACTGATGCCAATTTTGTTTTTGATGTACGTTGTTTACCTAATCCACATTGGAATAGTGCACTCACTCATTTAACAGGGCAAGAAGACGATGTCATCCATTTTTTACAAGGGCAATCTAAGGTAGTAGAAATGCGTGAACATCTCATTCATTTTTTGGAAACTTGGATCCCCCAATTTAAAGCAGAAAATCGCAGTTATTTAACCGTGGCTATTGGGTGTACTGGCGGACAACATCGATCCGTTTATTTAGCAGAGCAATTAGCACATCATTTTGACAAACAAGAATCTAGCGTGTTAGTACAGCATCGAGAGCTATTGATATGAGCGTAGGTATTTTACTCATCACTCATGATGATGTCGGAACAAGTTTATTAGAAAGTTTACGACGTATGTTGGGTAAAAACTTGCCTTTACAAGTGAAAGCCTTATCCATTCGTCATGAAAATGATCCCCTTGCTTTTTGCTATCATGCAGAAATTTTTTGCAAATATTTGAATAAAGGTGGGGGTGTATTGGTACTGACTGATCTATTTGGGGCAACCCCTTGCAATATTGCGTGTAGCTTAATTGCGCATTATCGTGTACGCATCGTTGCAGGTGTTAATTTGCCGATGTTAATTAAAGTCATGAATTATGCCACATTAGATTTAGACACACTGGCAAATAAAGCATTGTCAGGCGGTTGTCAAGGCATCTTAGATGTCAACTCTGTTCTTGGAGATTAACCTCTGAAAAACCTAGGGCGTTGCCCCAGGCTGATATATGTCGCCCTTTCAGGGCTTGTCTGACAGGGACTAACTGAATAATAAGCCATATGTTGACACAAACACTTTTAATTATTAATAAATTAGGATTACATGCACGTGCTGCAAGCAAACTGGTTAAGCTTGCTTCTTCTTTTGAAAGCCATATACAAGTGAAACGCAAACATCAAGAGGTGAATGCTAAAAGCATTATGGGTGTGATGTTATTAGCGGCTTCTAAAGGTACAGAAATTGAATTAATTATTGAAGGGGTAGATGAAATCAATGCGATGGAAGGCTTATGTGATTTAATACAAAATGGTTTTGGAGAATCAGAGTGAGTTTAACCCTACATGGTATTGGTGTTTCCAGAGGGATTGCGATTGGTAAAGTTCATATTGTTAAGCACGAACCCGTAGAAATTAGCGAATATTGTTTACCGAAACAACATCTTGATGAAGAAATCTTACGATTTGAAAAAGCACACAATCTCGCCCGTGAACAATTACAAGAAATACAGGAACGCTTGCCCAAAGAGTCTACTGTTGATATTGCAGGTTTTATTGATGCCCATTTATTAATGCTGGATGACAGTCTTTTGAGTAAAATTCCAAGAGATCTGATTTATAAACATCAATGTAATGCAGAATGGGCTTTACAAATGCAATGTGAAAGCATTGTAGAACGATTTGAGAAAATTGATGATCCCTATTTCAAAGCACGTCAAGATGATGTCAAACAGGTCGTCACACGTATACAGCGTATTTTACGGGGGTATCCAGATCCCTCATTCGATTTGGCAGTCACAGATTTAGCACAATCCATTGTCTTAGCAGATGATTTGAGCCCAGCCGATACCATATTAATGCGACATCATGGTATTCTCGCTTTTGCAACAGAATATGGAGGTACAACCTCTCATACCGCCATTTTAGCCCGTAGTTTAGGCATTCCAGCCATTGTGGGATTACATCGTGCTAGCCCTTATATTCAACCTGATGAGCTTATTATTGTAGATGGCACACGTGGCGTCATTCTGGCAGAACCCGATGAATGTAATTTACATTACTACAAAATACGTCAATATAATGATAAATGCTCACGTGCTGCATTAAATAAAATCAAAAAATCGCCTACTATCACGCGTGATGGTATTCCGATTACTTTAGACATTAATATTGAATTTCCAGAAGATATGGTGGCTGTTCAACGTGTTGGGGGAGAAGGCATTGGCTTATATCGGACAGAATTCTTATTTATGAATCGTGTTGCCCCGCCCAATGAAGAAGAACATTTTGAAGCCTATCGAAAAGTCATTCAGGCGTTAAAAGGTCATACCGTTACCATACGTACCGTTGATCTGGGCTCAGATAAACAAGTGACTGACAGTCGTTATCATGATGGAGTAGCCACCAATCCAGCACTGGGATTGCGTGCCGTGCGTCTCTGTTTAAAAGATCACAAATTATTTAAACCGCAATTACGGGCTATTTTGCGTGCTTCAGCGATAGGAAAAGTGCGTATGATGATACCCATGGTATGTGATTTACAAGAAATCACACAAATTAAGCATATGATTCAGGAAATGAGAACGGAATTACGCCATAAATCTCTAGAATTTGATCCCGCAATGCCGATTGGTATCATGGTAGAAGTCCCCGCGATGGCGATTTGTATTGATTTTTTAATGCCTGAAATAGATTTTTTATCCATAGGTACCAATGATTTAATTCAATATACCTTAGCGATTGATCGCAATGATGAAGCGGTTAGCTATTTATATAATCCTTTACATCCTGCTGTCTTACGTTTAATCAAAATGAGTATTGATGGTGCAAATAAAGCAGGCAAGCCGATCAGTATGTGCGGTGAAATGGCGAGTGATAGTCGTTATATTCGATTATTACTGGGATTAGGATTACGTTCCTTTAGTGTCAATCCAGAATCTTATTTAGAAATTAAAAAAATTATTATTAACAGTAATTTGAGAGGTTTAACACATATTGCAAATCAAATTCTTCAAACGGCGTCACAAGATAATATTAATAGTTTATTAGACACGATTAATGTCAGAATTGATATATGATCACGAATACCTTGCATGATGCCTTAGATTCTCACGCTGATATTCAGACACTCGTCAAAACATTACATCCCTCTGAAATTGCAGACAGTTTAGAATCATTACCCGAAACGCAACGTGATCGTTTGTGGGCTTGTGTCAAACAGGCAAAAGTGCTGGCGTATCTCAGTGATGGGGTACGTGGTGAATTAATGCAAGACATGTTACCCACTAAAATTGCCAAAGCCGTCAAAAGCATGGAAATTGATGATGCTGTGGATGTGTTGCAAGATTTACCTGATGATAAAGTGGAACAAGTCTTACAAGTAATGGATTTGCAAGATTATCGGCGTTTAAGACAGGTATTATTCTATCCAGAAGATTCAGCAGGCGGTTTAATGAATATCGATGTGTTAACCGTGTCGACTGATATCACTTTAAGGATGGTTTTGCGTTATTTACGTGAATTTACCACATTACCCGAAAAAACTGATATCTTGATGGTAGTAGATAGCCATAACTGTTATCAAGGAGGCTTATTAATCACCGATTTATTGATTAATGATCCCACCGTGATCGTCGAACAAGTCATGTCTACTGATTTAAAAGCGATTTCAGCACACTTATCAGCACATGATGTCGCATTGTTATTTGAACAACGTGATTTATTATCAGTACCTGTGATAGATAATCAGGGGATTTTAGTGGGGCGTATTACGATTGATGATGTGGTTGATGTTATTCGAGCTGAAGCCGATCATAATTTAATGGGCAGTGCAGGCTTAGATGAACATAATGATATGTTTGCACCTGTTTTAAGCACAACTCGTGATCGTGCATTATGGTTAGGGGTTAATTTAGGCACCGCATTTTTAGCCTCTTATGTGATAGGATTATTTGAAGCGACTTTAGAACACATGGTTGCGTTGGCAATCTTAATGCCAGTGGTTGCCAGTATGGGCGGCATTGCAGGCAGTCAAACCTTAACCATTGTCATTCGAGGCATGGCGCTTGATCAAATCACCCCTACTAATATCCCGTGGTTACTCAAAAAAGAATTGGCGGTGGGTATATTGAATGGTATTTTCTGGGCAATGGTAGTCGCCATCATCACCCTTTTATGGTTTAGTAATCTCACATTAGGAATCATTATTGGCAGTGCTTTGCTGATTAATTTATGTATTGCTGCCTTAGCAGGTGTACTGATTCCTTTATTTTTAAAACGCTTATCCATCGATCCTGCCCTTGCCTCTAGTGTCACCTTGACAACAATTACTGATATTATCGGATTTGGGACACTTTTAGGATTAGCCACTATTTTTTTACACACTTTTTAAATAAAATATGAACGTTGATCAAGAAGAACTTGAAAAATTTAGTATATTAGCTTCACGTTGGTGGGATACAGAAAGCGAATTTAAACCTTTACATGAGATTAATCCTTTACGTTTACAGTATATTGAGCAGGCGATTGGGGGCTTTAAAAATAAAAATATTTTAGATGTGGGCTGTGGTGGGGGTATTTTAAGTGAAAGTATGGCACACGCAGGCGCTCATGTGACAGGCATTGATATGGGAGAAGCAGCCTTAAGTGTTGCAAAATTACATTTATATGAATCTGAGCTGACAGTAGATTATCAACAGATCACTGTTGAACAATTAGCAGAAGAGCACCCAGCTCGTTTTGATGTCGTCACATGTATGGAAATGTTAGAACATGTACCCGATCCTGCCTCTATTGTCACCGCCTGTCATACACTTGTCAAACCTGGCGGGCACGTCTTTTATTCTACACTGAATAAAAATCCAAAATCTTATTTATTTGCTATTATTGGGGCAGAATATATTTTAAAACTATTACCCAAAGGCACGCATGATTATAGTAAATTTATTCGCCCCGCCACATTAGCACACTGGATACGGCTTGCAGGCAGTGACGTGAAAGGGATGACAGGGTTACATTATCATCCCTTCACTCAAAAATATTCTTTAGGACAAAATGTGTCAGTGAATTATCTGATTTGGGCTTGACATTAAAAAAAACTTTTTAGAATTGTCATTTTTGGTATAATTTATAATAGGTAGATAGAGATGTTATCCAGAAAAAAGAAAACACCTAATCTTGAACGTTTAAACAAAGTTGTGGCAGCAGCACGTGTCAATCAGGATGAACGGGAAAAAGGCTATCGCGAACAAGCTTTAAAGCTTTATCCTTGGATATGCGGACGATGTGGACGTGAATTTGCAGGAAAAACTCTGAGAGAACTCACGGTTCATCACAGGGATCATAATCATGATAATAATCCAACCAATGGCACTAATTGGGAATTATTATGTTTGTATTGTCACGATAATGAACATTCACGATATATTGAAGAAGCCCAATATGGGAGTGGGGTGACGCCAGGTGGTGATCATGAAGACACGTCTACCCATCAACCCTTTGCAAATCTTGAAGGATTGCTAAAGCGATAATGCTCAATTTATTCAATTACAGAGAAAAAAAGAACTCATGAAACAACTCGCCCTACTGATTGATCTCAATGTGTGCGTGGGCTGTAGTGCCTGTGTCACCAGTTGTAAGGAGTGGAATACCTCTGGCTGGGCAGGACCTATGTCAGATTTTAATCCTTATGATGCGAATCCCACCGGGACTTTTTTTAATCGGGTACAAACGTTTGAAGTGGGCACTTTTCCGAATACAGAAACGATACATTTTCCCAAAAGTTGTTTGCATTGTGAAGATCCGCCTTGTGTGCCTGTATGTCCTACAGGTGCAAGCTATAAGCGTGAAGCAGATGGGATTGTGTTAGTGGATTATGATAAATGTATTGGATGTAAATATTGTTCTTGGGCGTGTCCTTATGGAGCACGTGAATTTGATCAATATCAAAAAGTGATGAAAAAATGTACATTGTGCGTGGATCGCATTTATGACCAAACCTTACCAGAAACAGAGCGTAAACCTGCGTGTGTATTGGCTTGCCCCACAAGTGCACGTTTATTTGGCGATGTACATGATCCTGATTCTGACGTATCTCAATTAATACGAGAGAGAGGCGGGTATCAATTAATGCCTGAATGGGGCACACATCCCTCAAATCATTATTTACCCAGACATAAAGTGCATTTCACAATTCATGAAGATGAATTACAACGTTCTGACAATCCGTTAAAGAAAGAAGGTGTATTGCCTGATCTGCCCAAAGATCAACAAACATCAGAAGATATTTTCACGAGTTGGTAATTATTATATTAGAGGTTATTTATGCATCCCGCATTTTCAGTTATTTTTTTAAGCACTTTAATTGGTGTTGGACAAGGTTTGTTTTTAGCCCTATATACGGGGCAAATATATGCTATGATGCATTTATTACCCACACAAGAAAGCCATAGCTTTTATGCAGTGGGGAGCGTTCTTGCGTTCTTTTTTCTGGCAGCAGGTCTTTTTGCCTCGATTTTTCATTTAGGACGTCCCATGAGAGGATGGCGTGCTATGAGTCAATGGCGTACTTCTTGGCTTTCCCGAGAAGTCATTATTTTACCCGTCACGTTGTGTTTGGTGGGGGCTTATGCTGCATGCCATTATTTTTCTTGGACGACGCCATTTTTTACCTTAGCAGAAACCTATCCCATTGATCCCTCGTTAGTCGTGGGTGCTGTGGCTACAATCAGCACGTTTGCCTTATTTTTATGTACAGGCATGGTTTATGCGGGCTTAAAATTCTTGCAAGCATGGTATACACCCTTGACTATCCTCAATTATGTCTTATTGGGTGGGGCTTCTGGTTTTACCCTAGCCGCTGCATTTTCTGCGTATCTAGGGACTGAGATCGTCAGTTTCTATGCCTTATGGGCAATATTATTGACCAGTATTGCCTTTATGATTAGATTATCAAGTTTGATACGTAACAGTCAGTTAAAATCACCCTCAACCCTACAAACAGCGATTGGTGTACGTCATAGTATTATTGCTCAAAAAACACAAGGTGCCATGTGTGGTTCTTTTAATACACGTGAATTTTTTCATCATCAATCTGATGAACGACTCAAAACGGTTAAAACACTGTTCTTGTTTTTAGTCTTTCCAACTCCTATTTCACTGATTATCCTTGCTTTATCAGGTATATTCTCTGTCAATCTCTTGATAAGTGCTTTTATAATCCAATATTTTGGACTGATTTTTGAACGTTGGTATTTTTTCACAGAAGCCAGCCATCCACAAAATCTTTATTATCAAACTGTCGGATAGAATTTAAAAAATGGTTTATACTTATTGATAACGACTTCCACAGGAGAATATTTTAATGATGCGCTATTTATTGTTCAGTCTATTTATGATGATGTGTGTTAATAGTCACGCTAATACCCAACAACGTTGGCAATTTGACGCTGCTTATCAAGCACTTCAAGACAATAATATAGCAGATTTTAAAAAGTTCTCCCGTGGGTTACAAAATTATTCCCTCTATTATTATTTGCGTTATCAATATCTCAAACCACGACTCTCAACGGTATCCTCTTCTGAAATACGTACATTTTTAAAACGATATGGTCAGACTTATTTTGGAGATTCCTTACGTCGTCATTGGTTAAGTGTCTTAGCTAATAAGAAACATTGGAACACATTTTTACAGGTATATACGCCCCAAACGTCTACCCATTTGCGTTGTCACTATGTTTATGCACGTTTAATGACGCAAAGATATAAAAAAACGGCGCTGAAAGAAGCCAAACAATTATGGTTAGTGGGTAAATCACAACCAGAATCTTGTACGCCTGTTTTTCAGTATCTAGAGAAACACACATTACTGACGCACAGCTTGGTATGGGATCGCATTAAATTATCAATGTCTAATGGGAAATTGAGCTTAGTCAATTATTTAGCCAAACGTCTCGGAAAAACTGATCAAGCTTGGGTCGCACTGTGGCATGACATGCATCATAAACCAGAAAAAACACTGACTCATTTTAACAAACGTAATATTTCCATAGTACGTGACATTATCTTGCATGGGATACGTCGTTTGGCCAGACAAGATTTTTTACAAGCCAAAAGTCATTGGAAAACCTTACAACAACGTTATCATTTTTCAACACAACAAAAAGGTGAAATGAAACGTGATTTAGCCCTCGCCAGTGTCAGAGCAAAACATCCCAAAGCCCTGCAGTGGCTGAAAGCAATCAAGAAAAAATATCTCACTGATAAAGTCAACATCACACGTCTAAAAATGGCTTTAAAAAAGAAACAGTGGAAAAATATACTGACATTTATTAAGGCACTGTCTCCCAAAGAACAAAATACCTTCCAATGGCGTTATTGGAAAGCACGTGCACTTGAAAAAACAAGAAAAAAAAACCAAGCACAAAAAATATATAAAAAATTGGCGAAAGAACGTGATTATTATGGTTTTTTAGCAGCTGATCGTATGGGCACGCCTTATAAAATGCAATATCACCCCATTACTTTAACGCAGACAAAAAAAAAACAATTATTGAAAAATCCCAGTATTGCTGCTGCTCAGGAATTTTATGAGACAAAACAATTACCCAATGCACGACGTGAATGGAGATATGCACTGAAACACTTGTCCATCTCTCAAAAAGCCCAAGCTGCTGTATTGGCAAGTCAATGGGGATGGCATGATCAGGCTATCACCGCTGCTGCAAAAGCACGCCATTATGATGATTTAAAAGTGCGTTTCCCTTTACCCTATCGTCAGCAATTAACTGCAGAATCCAAACTGCAAAATGTTTATTTACCGTGGGTTTATGCCATCATACGTCAAGAAACTGCTTTTTGGAGTACAGCACGTTCTCCTGTCGGTGCGTTGGGTTTAATGCAACTTATGCCCGCAACAGGAAAATTAGTCGCCAAAAAACTAGGGGTGACTTTAAATACAACACAAGATATTTTAAAAATTGAGATTAATATCAAATTAGGTATCGCCTATTTACAACAGATGCTGACAAGATTTAAAGGCAACTATATGTTAGCCAGCGCTGCGTATAATGCGGGACCAGGTCGTTCGAAGCGATGGGCTGCAGAAAACGATTGTTTGCCAGCAGATATTTGGGTAGAATTAATTCAATTTAATGAAACACGTAAATATGTACGCAGTGTGCTATTTTATACGCGTATTTTTGAATATCGGCTAAAACAAAAAACGCATCCGTTACGAATGACCCCGATACGTTCTGATCAATGTCTTTAAAACACGGCCCTGATATAAAAAAAGCCTTGTATTTTTTCAAGATGACCTTATAATAGTATTAATCAAGAGAAAAAAATATTGATAAAAAGGCTTGACAGATTAAATTGAGTTGTTATAATGATGATTCAAATGCGGGAATAGCTCAGCTGGTAGAGCACAACCTTGCCAAGGTTGGGGTCGCGAGTTCGAATCTCGTTTCCCGCTCCATATTGATTTATTATTAAGGCTGGGTGGCAGAGTGGTAATGCAGCGGTTTGCAAAACCGTACCTCGCCGGTTCGAATCCGGCCTCAGCCTTTATCCAATTGCCCGGGTGGCGGAATTGGTAGACGCAAAGGACTTAAAATCCTTTGACAGTAATGTCGTGCCGGTTCGAGTCCGGCCCCGGGTACCATTTTCATGTATTATACTGCACATTTTGGATTAACAGATACTCCATTTTCCATCACTCCTGATCCACATTACCTTTATTTAAGCACGTGTCATGATGAAGCATTAGCACATTTATTATACGGTGTAAACGAAGGTTCTGGTTTTGTATTGCTTACGGGAGAGGTTGGCACCGGTAAAACTACCTTGTGTCGCACCTTAATGGAAAAATTACCTGAGACTGTAGATGTCGCATTATTACTTAATCCGCGTCTTTCTAGCATAGAATTGTTAATTGCTATGTTTGATGAGTTACGCATTAGCCATGATTCACAAAAAAATAACCATACATTCAAATATTTTACGGACATCCTCACCAGTTATTTACTGACTGCACATGCTGTAGGACGTCGTACCGTACTTATTCTTGATGAAGCACAAAATCTCTCCATCGAAGTCTTAGAACAATTACGCTTATTAACCAACCTAGAAACCACTAACCAGAAATTATTACAAATTGTGTTAGTCGGTCAACCTGAGTTAAATAAGAAATTGGCGCGTAATCAACTACGTCAATTATCACAACGTATTACAGCCCGTTATAATTTATCTCCCCTGTCTTTTCAAGAAACCAGAGCGTATATTAAACATCGTTTAAGTGTCAGTGGTGCCCAGCATTCCTTATTTACCTTTACAGCAAAATACCTAGTCTATCGTTATTCTAAGGGCATTCCACGTGTGATTAATATTCTTTGTGAACGTTCTTTATTAGGTGGATTTACCCAAAAAAAAACGCAGATAAATTACAAAATAGTCCTTTTTGCTGAATCTGAAATTAACGGTAAAAGTATTAAGTTACCTTGGATTATAGGTATTGTATCCAGTATTTTATTGGTGAGTCTCTTCATTGGGACGTGGTTTTTTATGACAGTAACGAGTACGCCATTAACGCATCCTCTAACGCAACCCTCCCAACCGTACACAATCCCCTCTGCTCACACTGCAACAGATTTTTTACACTTCTTAAAAACCTCCCCAGAAAATTCGGCAGTATTAACCTTATTTGAACTTTGGAAGCTAAAAAAAGCACCGCTTACCCATCAAAATATGTGTAAACAGGCCACACGTCAAGGGGTAGCATGTCTGGTTAGCAGTGGCACTTGGGCTGATCTTCACCGTTTAAATCGTCCCGCAGTCATCACATTAACAATGGGAGATGTGGTTGTGACAGCATTACAGGATGATCGTGTGACATTAAAAATTTTGAATAAAGAATTTTCATTTTTGCAACGAGATCTGAATAAATATTGGACAGGCGCGTTTATGTTGTTATGGTCTCCTCCGAGTTTACCTTTGAAAACGATGAAAATAGGCAAAACGGATCACGCTGTGCTTTGGATCAGAAAACACTTACCATATAGCAAAAATCGCTTATCTCTCCATTTTGACCTAGATTTAAAAGAACATGTCATTGCCTTTCAACATGCCCAAAATTTAAAACCTGATGGTATTGTAGGAGAACAAACGATGCTTGTATTGCAAGCATTTTCAGATAAATATCCTTTATTACATTAAGCTTCAATGCGTGAATTTCTATATACGCCCGTTGTCATTATTTTAATTCAGAGAATCTTGGTGGCAATGTTTTAGGATTGTTCCTTTCTCAATTTCCTAATTCTAGCAATGGTCAGTTTTGTTTTTTGGGCGATTGTTTTATCGTCTAAGATATCTAATAAGGCACAAGCGATGTTGAGTTGTTCTTCAAGCATACCAGCCTTCTTACCCACCACAATCCCAGCCTTTTTACCAGCCACGAT
>DAOVZS010000057.1 GCA_030635005.1 Thiomargarita sp.
ATCAGTGAGTTGTTGTATAATAAATTCCCGACTGGGAATCGGTTTTTGATAGTTTTTAGCTTCTCGCCCAGCAAAAGGGTCAACTTTTTGAGGGGATTTTTTTTTTGTTCTAGTCATTGACTTTTGTTTTCTCTTGATGTAATATGCTTAAACATTATTAAATAAGCCGAGGTGGCGGAATGGTAGACGCGCTAGCTTCAGGTGCTAGTAGGGGTAACCCTGTGAAGGTTCAAGTCCTTTTCTCGGCAATAATGTCTTAAAATCCGTGGGTATGCAAAAACGATTCTGTGATAGCACCCGATTTCTTGATTGTCTCACCTGATAATAATCTTTCCAAATAACGTGCAATAATATCCACTTCTAAATTCACGTGTTGTCCTACCAATACCTTATTTAAAGTTGTCATACTGATAGTATGGGGAACGATATTCAATGTAAATTCAGTCCCTTGCACCGTATTTACGGTTAAACTGATACCATTAATACAAATCGATCCTTTGGCGGCAATATATTGGGTGATACCTTCAGGCACGCGAATATGGAGACGTATTGATCGTCCATCCTCATAACATTGGGTCACGATACCCACACCATCCACATGTCCACTTACCAGATGTCCCCCTAAAGGCGTTTGAAGGGTGAGGGCTTTTTCTAAATTCACTAAACCACCCAATAGCACAGTGCCTAACGTGGTGTGTGCTAAGCTTTCTGCAGACACATCTGCCCAAAATCCATCGCCTGTGAGTGTGCTGGCAGTTAAACAAACGCCATTTACGGCAATACTATCACCTAATTGCGTGCTGTCGAGATTTAATGATTGGGTTTGTATGTATAAACGTGCATCGGTGCCTGTCACTTGTCTTTGTGCCAATCGACCGATGGCTTGAATAATGCCTGTAAACATAAGTATTCTGTACTAAAAAGATTATTTTTGTGCCCGTTCAATTTTAGAAATGGGAATAGCCACGGTGCCTGCAGGTTTTTTACCCCATGCATGTCCATATATCACCTCATACGTGGCAGGCAATAAACCATTTTCTAAACGATAATGCTCATAAGCTGCTAACATTGCCTTAAATTTTGTCTTACCTGTTAAACCATGGGCTCGTCCAGCGGTGATGTTATGTGCCCCTATCCCCTTAAGTGCTTTCATGACACCATGGACATCAGGGTAATGCAATTGAATACGATCAACATCTATCACTGGATTACTAAAGCCCGCATTTAACACCGCATCCCCATATTCATGCATATCCCAAAAATGATTCACATGCTGTAGCGCATCCACACATGCCCAACTATATCGTAATTCTTTTAAGGTGTCTGGACCTAAAGTAGAAAAAAATAAAGCACCATCGGGCTTTAATACACGGGCACATTCTGAAAAAACAGCATTGACATCATTACACCATTGCAACATTAAATTAGAAACTAATAAATCTATACTATTGTCAGCAAAGGGTAAGTGCATTGCATCAGCACAGATCTGTTGTGCAGATGATGTTTGTTTACGGGCTTGTTTTAACATATTGGGTGCAAGATCAAGACTATACACGTTATCATAGTGTTGACTTAACAGTCGGCTTAATCTCCCAGTACCTGCCCCTACATCTAAAATATTTTTAGGTGTTTTTTTTAACCAATGTATACGTTCGAGGAGATCATCTCCTATCATTTTTTGTAAGGCATCCCATTGTTCATAAGACGAAGCAGCCCGATCAAATGATTGCGAAACGTTTTCTAAATAGTCTGAATTCATTGTATCTTAATTGATATCAATCTTAAATATGCCTTTTATTTTAGCACAAAGCTGTTTTTTATGTGGTGATATGAGTTCTTTAGCAATTTGTGCACCTTGCTTAGCCGATTTACCCTATCATCACAATGCCTGTTTAGCGTGTGGCAATTTGGAAGAAGAAGGCGTTTGTTATCATTGTCAACAAGAACTTCCCCCTTATACACACACACAAGCCCTCTTTTCTTATGTTTATCCCATTAATAAAATGATTCATGCTGCAAAATTCTATCATAATTTGGTCATCTTGAATTTATTGGGTCAATTGATGGCACAACATTTAAGATATGATGAACAACCTGAAGTCTTAATTCCCGTGCCTTTACATCCTCAGCGGTTACGCCAACGCGGATACAATCAATCCACTGAACTTGCAAAATGTATTAGCAAACATACAGGTATTCCTTTCGATTATAAAGTATGTCACCGTATTAAAAATACAGTATCTCAAAGAAGCCTTTCTGCACCACAACGCCATAGTAATTTGCAAGGCGCATTTATTCTAAAACCCCTGAAAGAAAAATGGCAACATGTTGTATTAATTGATGATGTGATGACGACGGGAGCCACGGTGAAAGAAATGGCGATAGTATTTAAAGAGGCAGGGGTACGGCGTGTGGATGTATGGTGTTGTGCACATCGTTAGATAGGCTGGTTTTTCTTGTAGGTAAAACATAAATATCACAAAAAATGTTATGATAAAATATATTTATCAAAGTCATTTTAAGAGGAGTCAAAAAGATGGAAATTTTTCTTGCAGTTGTTATTGGTATTTGTTGTTTATTAGTGATCATTATTCAAGGGCAACAAGCAGAACAGTTTCTTGCTCAAACAAAAATAGATTTGACGACGACATCCGAAATTTTAAATCGCGAACGAAAACAACGTCAACAAGCCCAACAGTTTTTTGAACAAACAAAACGTGATTTGACTTCTACGTCAAAACAGCTTAACCGTGAACAAAAGCAACGTCAACAAGCTCAACTGTCGCTTGGGGAATTTAAACGTGATTTAACCAGTATCTCAGAACAACTGAATAGAGAACGAAAGCAACATCAACAATCTCAACAATCTCTCGAACAAATAAAACATGATTTTGCAATCACTGATAAACAAATGACACGTGAACAAAAACAATATCAACAAATAGAAAAGTCTCTTGAAGAGACGAAATGTGCATTAACAGTGACTGCTGAACAATTGAATCGAGAGCATAAACAACGCCAACAAGCTGAACAATCTATAGAACACACCAAACGCGAAATGATGGTTACTTTTAAACAACAGCGTCTTGAACAAGAAGAACATAAAAAAATCGAATTGTCTTTCGAAGAACAGAAACGTCAATTATCAGATATGGTGACACAACATCAAGACATGGAAGAGTCTTTTAAAAAGAATCAACAAGAAATGAGCGTAATCTCAAAACAACATCAACAAGCTGAACAGATTATTGAAGACAGTCAAGAAAAATTGACGAACGCATTAGAACAAGTCACTCATGAACAACAAAAATTCGAAACATCTGAACAGTCTTATGACAAGATGAAACAAGAATTTCTGAGCAGTGTGACAGCACGTGAACAATTAGAAAAAACACTTGAAGGAATGACGTTAAATAACACATCATTGTCTTCTGACAACGAGTTCTTACAAAACAATACAGCGTATAGTTTAAAATCAATCAGTAGTGGTAAATGTATTTATGTGCCACAAGGTTCATTGAAAGATGGGACATTGATTCGTCAGGATAATTGGCGTAATGGATTAAATCAGCAATGGTATTTTCAAGCTTTAGGGGGCGAAGATCAAGGATATTTCCATATTTTTTCGGTAAGAACTAAAAAATGCTTAGAAATATTATCGGCTTCAAAAGAAGATAATGTCAAAATACATCAAAATCAATGTACGGGTTCTGATACTCAGAAATGGAAATTGATTTTTCTTAAAGAAAAAAATAGTTTTCTGTTGCAGTGTAAATATAGCAGTTTAATGCTCGCAGTGTCAGAAAAAACAGATAATATGGTGCAATATACTGAGCATAATGCTGATAACCAATGTTGGATGCTGACAGAGATAGACAAAAACTAAAATTTTCATCTCAAATAATAAAAACGGAACAATTAAGATTATGACGAAAGCATTGGAAGAAAATCTCATCAAAACATTGACGCTATTTTCTGTCATCTATTTTGTAGTAATATGTATTTTACCCCAAAATTACATTTTATTTTGGACAACAGCTACGTTGATTATTTTTAATTTCAACCTATCCTTAATATATTTGTTTCACCAAAGAACCATTTCTCTTCATGTACTGTTTCTTAATATTGTCCAATTATCACTTTTTGGTTTAGTCTTTTTTTTAATTTATAATGTCGTATCGACAGAACATTACACCACTTATGTTGATCCGCGTTGGTATGATTGGATTATCTTAATCATTACGCATATTTTACGTGCGATTGATGTTGTAGATTGTCTAAGCGATTATGATGTGTTTTATTTTCAAAATGTCCAGCATGCAAGTCTTTTAGTTGGCTTAATATTATTTGTTATGCATTTGATGGTAGATTTTTTCATTTTGGGCGCACTTGTTATCTTTTTCCAACAACGTGCTACAAATAAAAAAAACGCATCTTATATTTTCAAATTTATCAGTCATAAGCTTGAATGGCTGATGCATTTTCGACTTAAGATATTAGGAAGTGTGGTCATCATCATTGCACTTGTGGCTATCATTGATGGTTGGGCAATCGCAGACTGGTTTTTATGGCCTTTAGAAAATATTTTACGCACATTGGATATTGGAGATGCTTTTGAAATATTTGATTGGGAAAATAATCTTCACAATGTCCCAGTTAAGGATGACAACGGTCATTATCATTGGGGGATATTAGGTTTAGCGATTTCATTTCGCTTGTTGGTGGGTGCTTATGTACTGGGATTGGCCAATCGTTTATATCTGAATTTATCAAAAGGGCGGGTTATGTCTGTTGAAGATTTGGAGAAAATTTGTATTTCAAGTGAATACTCAGTCACAGATAAAGAAATTGCCATTACAGCATTACTGGTACAGGGTGAACGGGCACTCCCCTCTCTTAAAAAAGCACTGGCTATCAAGCAAAGCAGTCACATTCATCGAAGTCTTATTGAAGCTTTTGGAGAAATTGGAACAGCATCAGTGTCAGTAGTCCCTAGTCTTGTCACCGCTTTGGTTGATAGCAATGACAGTGTTCGTTATGCAGCAAGAATAGCGTTAGACGAAAGGATTGATCCCAATTGGGCACAAAATGAAAGCGTGTTCAGTGTTATTCCAGAATTGATACAGGCCTTAACATCAGATAATAATAAGATACGTACTGCTGCTGCAATGACATTGGGAAAATTTGGAAAGAAGTCTGTCAGTGCAGTGCCACAACTTTTGACAAGTTTGGTAGATGATAATTTGACCATGAGTGAGATTTTTGTTTCAACACTCAATAAAATTGTTCCTAATTGGGAAAAAAGTGACGCTGCACGTACTATTCTCCTCCCTACTCTTATTACAACACTTAATAACCATAGTGATGCAAGTTGTTGTGCTTTTTCAGCGATCTATTTAGAAAAACTGGATCCTAAATGGCCGTCTAGTCAGACAGCACATGACGCGATTCATGTGCTTGTGACAGCATTAGCAGTAACCCCTAATTTTGAATTAGGAAAAGTTATTACTGAGCTTCTCGATCGGATTGATGCTCACTGGTTTAAAACTGAGGCGGCTATTTGTGCGATTCCTTATATTGTGAATGCTATGGTTGATAAAAATGAGATCATACGTCGTATTGCAAAAAATACCTTAAAAATAATTGATCCTGAAGCAGAAAAAACAGTTCCCTCACTTGTGAAAGCCAGAACGCGTCCTGAGCAAGATATTCGTCTGGAAGCGACTAAAGCTTTTGAGGTGTTAACTCAAATTTATCCGCAATGGACTCAAAATAAAACATCTCTTCTCACTATTCCTTATCTTGTGGCTGCCTTGGCTAATTGTGATAGTGATATTCGCATGGGTGTTAATGATCTTTTACTCAAAATTGATCCACAGTGGACCCGACGACAAATTATTCGGCGTGCCATTCCGCAGCTTATTAAATCATTAGAACATTCCGAAACCAGTATTTTTGCGATTGAAGTTTTGGGACAAATGGGAAAAAATGCTGTAGATGCCGTTTCTGTACTTGTAAAGCTACAAAATACAAGCAGTGATGACAAAATACGTCGGAAAATATATTCTGCTTTAGATAAAATAGATCTAGGCGGACAATTGCGAAAGAAAGAAACTCAAGATACACATTAACTCCGTTTAGAGGTCAGATTATGGATTTATTTGGAAGAAAACGTAAAAAAAAGTTTGAAGCTCTCGTGAATATCTGTATTGCACCAGATGTGAAGATTAAAAAAAAGATTGTTGCGATAGAAAAGATAACGCAATTTACAGAATCCATCCCTTATTTAATAGCGATATTGGATGATCAGGATAATGATGTCTTAGTACGTTCGGCGACTGCTCAAGCCTTAGGAAATCTAAAATCTGTAGAGGCGATACCGCATCTTATGGAGTCTTTAGAAAAAGAGAATCCTCTCAATCTCCGTCATGCTGCTGTGGAAGCCTTAGCACATATAGGACCCAAAGCGACTCCTGCTATCGCAGATCTCATTATTTTATTAAATGAATCTCAAGAGGCAACGGGTGATCTCCAGAATCTCGCTGTCATTGTCATTTTTGCTTTAAATCAAATTAATTCTAAATGGATTTTGGAGACTGAAGAAGGTCGCAATGCAATCCTTTTTATTACGAAAAATTTACTCAGTCCACTGGAACATATTCGAAAAGATGCTGCGAATGTGATGAGAAAAGTACGCTCTGAACATTTACCAGTATCGGAAAAAGAGTGTCATCAAATCATATCTTTGCTTATTATTGCATTAGTCAAAGGAATATTATATCATGATAATGATATTCGTCTTGTATGTTCTACCATCCTAGATAGACTTTCTCCTACTTGGGGGGATAGCATCACAGCTTATCGCCAAATTCCTTTGTTAGTTGCTAAGATGACCGATTCTCGTAAACAAGTGAGTACGGCTATTCTAAAATGTTTAAAGAAAATTGATCCTGACGGTAAAAAAACAGTGCTTTCTCTTTTGGAAACCCGTATAGATGATCACAGTGAACATCGTCGCAAAGTTGCAAGTGATGCTCTGCGTGTATTAAGTGAAGTTGATATCAAATGGTCAGAACGAGAAATTGCTCATAATGCAATCCCCATGCTCTTAAAAGCACGCGTCAATCATAAACTGGATATTCGCGAGGTTGCAGATGCGCTTTTAACGCAAATTGATCCTTATTGGATGCAGAAACAACCCACACGTGATTTAGTTCCTTTTTTTATTGATGTATTATTAGACAAAAATAATCCTCTTAAAGTTCGGTGTGCTGCTGCGGTTACTTTTGGGAAAATAGGACCCTGTGTTGGAAAAGAGGTTGTACCTCATTTTAAGGATGTACTAGAACAAAGTAAAGGTAAAATGGGGCCTCTCCTTTTTGCCATTGAAGCAGCTTGGGATAAAATTGATAAAAGTGGGGTATGGCGAAAAGAAATGTGGAAACAATTTGAAGAAACAAAACCTGATCCCAAAGCGAATGTCCCTTGGTTAGATAAAGATTAATATTAAATATTGCACTTTCCTTATTACGCTATTTTATAATAACTGTTTATGGAATCAATACAAATGAAGTCCCTTAATATTCTAATGCTATTCATGATTTTATGCTTGTCTGGTGTCACAACAGCTGCAGAAATGTCATCAGATGTGCCATTAGAATTGGAGAAACCTCCTTATACAACACCTTGGCAACGTTATAACCGTTGGAAACAAATAGATTGGAAAGAGTATAGTAACTTAAGGTATGACGTACCATCGCCCATATCAACACCCAAAAAATTTGAAACACCGATTACTGGAGATCCAAAAAAGGGTAAACAATTGGTTGAAACCCGTAAGCGGGGAGGGGGATGTTTAGCATGCCATATCTTGCCAGATGCAGCTTTACCCGGTAATGTAGGCCCCAGTCTGTCTCTCATTGGTCTTTGGGGACGTTCAGATGCACATTTATTTAATTATATCTACGATGCCCGTCAATTTTATCCTAACACGGTGATGCCACCTTGGGGGGCACATCAGCTATTCAGTACGGCAGAAATTAAAGATATTGTCGCCTATTTAAAAACCTTAACGCAAATCAGTCATTATAATAAATTTAAAAGCCCAATAGATAATCCTGCCATACGTCCAATACATGTCGACACGCGTGATAATTTAGATGCTTTTGAAAATCCCAGCATATTTAGTGTTGAATTAGGAGAAGAACTCTTTGCACAATCTTGTCAGACTTGTCACAAAAAGACAACAGACTTTATCGCTTGGGCAAGCACTATGCCTAAATTTGAAACACGTTTAAACAAAGTCATTGGAATCGAAGAATTTATTACGCGTCACGCCCTTGCCACGACAGGGGATAAATATTTGCTACAAACAGAACAAAACCTTGCTTTAGCCATTTATCTTCGTTATATCGCTAATGGACAAGAAATTGCTATAGATACACGCGATGCTCAAACACAAGCGGCTATCAAACGCGGTGAAGCACTTGCAAATCGTAAAATTGGGCAATTAAATTTTGCGTGTATGGATTGTCACGCAATTTCTGTGAATAAGTGGATACGCGGTCAATATCTTATTGAACCGATTGGAATGTATGATCATTTTCCCACCTATCGTACCAGTCGCGGTGAAATTTGGGATATTCGTAAACGTTTTCAATGGTGTGGTGTGGCTATTCGAGCGAATGAATTACCACCTGATGCACCAGAATATGGTGATTTAGAGATTTATTTAGCAGATATTAATAAGGGACGTCTTTTGAATGTGCCCGGTCTTGGACATTAGAGGCTGTCAAAACAATATAATTAATGTTATCACCGTTGCTTATAGTTTGCTATAATCTTTTTCTTCATTCAGAAGATAATTATATAGCAAGCTAATACGCATGGAAAAAACATACACCCCACACGCTATTGAACAAGATTGGTACAAGAGATGGGAAGAAAAAGGCTATTTTACACCCAATAGTACACAAGCCCCTTATTGCATCATGATTCCCCCGCCTAATGTCACTGGAACATTACACATGGGGCATGCTTTTCAAGATACTCTTATGGATATTTTGACACGTTATCACCGTATGATTGGAGATAATACATTATGGCAAGCAGGTTCAGATCATGCGGGCATTGCAACGCAAATGGTGGTGGAACGACAGTTAGCACTTGAAGGTAAAACGCGTCATCATTTGGGACGAGATGCTTTTATTAAGAAAGTGTGGGAATGGAAAGAAAAATCTGGGGGGCAGATTACACAACAATTGCGACGTATGGGCTCATCATTAGATTGGAAAAATGAACGTTTTACCATGGATGAGGGGTTATCAGAAGCGGTACGTGAAGTGTTTGTGCGTTTGCATGAAGAAGGCTTGATTTATCGGGGAAAACGCCTGGTGAATTGGGATCCTGTCTTACATACCGCAGTGTCTGATTTAGAAGTCTTGTCACAAGAAGAAAATGGGTTTATGTGGCATTTACGTTATCCTTTAAGTGATGGAAGCGGTGATGTTATTGTCGCAACCACACGTCCAGAAACAATGTTAGGGGATACCGCAGTTGCTGTTCATCCCAAAGATGAACGTTATCGTGATCTTATTGGTAAAAGCATTGCGTTACCCTTAACAACACGCACGATCCCCATAGTAGCTGATGAACACGTTGATCCTAAATTTGGATCAGGGTGTGTCAAAATTACGCCTGCTCATGATTTTAATGACTATGAGGTGGGACAACGTCACCACTTGCCTATCATTAATATATTCACCATTGATGCTAAATTGAATGACAATGCCCCCGCTGCTTATCAGGGCATGGATCGCTTTGATGCGCGTAAACAAATCGTGGCAGATTTAAAAACGGCAGGATTATTAGTAGACATTAAACCCCATAAATTAATGATTCCACGCGGTGATCGCAGTCATGCGGTGATTGAGCCTTTTTTAACGGATCAATGGTTTGTAAAAGTAGCCCCTTTGGCAGCCCCTGCGATCAAAGCCGTTGAAGACGGTGATATTAAATTTATTCCTGATAACTGGAAAAAAACCTATTTTGAATGGATGAATAATATTCAGGATTGGTGTATCAGTCGTCAAATTTGGTGGGGACATCGTATTCCAGCATGGTATGACGAGAAGGGAGAAATTTATGTCGGGCGTTCGGAAGCGGAAGTGCGTGAAAAACATAATATTCCAAAAACAGTGTTTTTAAAACAAGATGATGATGTGTTAGATACTTGGTTTTCATCAGCTTTATGGCCTTTTTCAACCTTAGGATGGCCTGAACAGACTGAACGTCTTGAGACTTTTTATCCCACCAGTGTACTGGTGACGGGATTTGATATCATTTTCTTTTGGGTAGCCCGTATGATCATGATGGGCTTAAAATTCATGGGTAAAGTGCCTTTTCATGAAATCTATATTCATGGTTTAATTCGGGATTCAGATGGTCAAAAAATGTCAAAATCTAAAGGTAATGTGCTTGATCCTTTAGATTTAATAGACAGTATTGAATTAGAAGCCTTAGTGAAAAAAAGGACGACTAATTTAATGCAACCTAAGATGGCTCATAAGATTGAAAAAAGCACCCGTCAACATTTTCCTAAGGGTATTCCAGCGTTTGGGACAGATGCCTTGCGATTTACCTTTGCTGCTTTGGCGTCAACAGGACGTGATATTAGTTTTGATTTAGGGCGTATTGAGGGCTATCGTAATTTTTGTAATAAATTATGGAATGCCAGCCGTTATGTGCTCATGAATATTGAAGGCAAGGAGATGGGGGGTACAGTCAGCTTGTCTTCTACGGATCAATGGATTATCTCACTGTTACAACAACTTGAAAAACGCATTCATCAGCATTTTAAAAACTATCGTTTTGATTTAGCAGCCCAAGCTCTCTATGAGTTTACATGGAATGAATATTGTGATTGGTATTTAGAATTCTCTAAACCTATCTTGCAAGAAGGTAGTGAGGCTGCACAACGAGGAACGCGTCAGACTTTAGTACGTGTTCTTGAAACCCTCTTACGTTTATTACATCCCATCATCCCCTTTATTACAGAAGAATTGTGGCAACGAGTTGCCCCTTTAGCGGGTAAAAGCGGTGATACCCTTATGTTACAACCCTATCCACAGCCACAATCTGAAAAAATAGACATCCAAACAGAACAAGACATTGAATGGGTAAAACAAGTTATCTTAGGGGTGCGTCGTATTCGGGCAGAAATGAATATTATTCCCAGTAAACGATTACCTGTTTTATTACAAAATGGAAATACTGACGATCAGAAAAAATGGCAAAAATACAATACCCTGATCATCAGCCTTGCACGTTTAGATACGGTAAACTGGGTAGATGATAATGCGCCTGATTCTGCAATCGCCTTAGTCGCACATTTACGTATTTTAATCCCCATGGCTGGATTAATTGACAAAGAGGCGGAGATAAAGCGACTCACTAAAGAAATAGAGAAGCTAACAAAGGAAGTCACAAAATGTCGCACTAAATTGGACAATCCCAATTTTACCAAACGTGCCCCTGCAGATATTGTCGCACAAGAACAAGAACGGGTCACTCAGATGACAGCCTCTTTGCAACAATTAGAAACACAAGCCCGTAAAATTCGAGCCATGTAGGCAATTTTCGTGGATATAAGCCCTGAAAGGGCGACATATATCAGCCTGGGGCAACGCCCTAGGGTTGATGCGACAATCAGCCTGGGGCAACGCCCTAGGTTTGATGCTAGGATACATCAATTATTATATTAAAGAATCTTTGATATACTATTACCATTTATAGTAGTATATAAGGTTTATTCATCAAACAAACACTTTAGGAGTGAACA
>DAOVZS010000169.1 GCA_030635005.1 Thiomargarita sp.
AAAGCCTTTAAATTGTCTTGATCCTCTAAACTATCATCTAATGATTTTAAGCGATGCATACCTACTAAGCCATTCCAATAGGATGCATAATATCCTGCGGGACTCATCCCACTACTACAGGCATTCATAGCCAATTGATGACCACGTGCGGTAACACTATTATCACTGGCTGCACGCATTTGGGCAATTAATTCACGTAAACGAGGCAATTCATCAAAACGAGCCTGCTCCAAGGTATCGCGTAATAATTTGGCTAAAGGTTCTTGATTACGTACTAAAGATTTCCCTCCTAAACAAAATAGACTCCGCATATTTTGTACATCGGAAACGCTCCCGCGTTGAGAAATTCTTGCACTGATGCCCCCTACCTCAGCTGCTTGACGTGCCGCTGTTTCCCGATAAGTCTCTTTGCCACAGCCCACTTCTGTCACACACGCGCAAAATAAGGGCAAAATTTCTAATAAATCATCATCAAATTCGGGTAAATCAAGCACAAGCGTTTGATAAATCATGCCATTAGTGCCACGTGCAAACCAAGTTGTGGGTAAATTATCAATGGCTTGTGCTGTTCCTTCAGGAATTTTGAGGATATCGGCAATATCTTCTAAACCGACTTTGGGTAATACATCAGGATCATCATCTGTTTGTTGACGGGCTTCTAAAGCTTTGGTTTGTGCAATAATATTGGTTTTATCTGCTGCACTCATGTCAGCTTTCCGAGCCTCTAATTGCATTTTTTCGTCATGTATTTCCTGTGCTGCCAATGTTTCTTGCGGAGCCATGACGATACGCACACGATGTGGATTATCTAAAAGTAAGGTGCGTATTAAATTGGGTATAAAATCAGCATCTTGGCACTTTTTAGATAAATCATTCAACACCGTATCAATATCTAAAAAATCAATAGGGTTGCCCCCATGTATCATCGGAGATAAGCCGTTAAGTAATAAACGTAAGCCGTAAGGAAAACCATCTCCTGTAATTTCACGTTGACTCAATTCGATTTGATGTAGCACAGATTCTACTAAGGATAAAGGCACGCCTTTCTCTGCCACTTCTGTCAAAACCTTGAAAATTAAGGCTTCTACCGCATCAGCATGTTCAGGATTACTGCCTTCTAAGCCACACATAAAACTGCTTTCGTGACTGCTTTCATCAAAACCACATAAAGGCGAAGGACCTACCCCTAAGTCTGTTGTTTCTAAAGCATGACGTAAGGGGGATGCACTGTTATCCAATAACACACCTGTCAACAAATTAGCAGCCATCACTTCTTGAATATCAGTACTGTTACCCAATAACCACGCTAAGACGATATGCGTTTTATTTTTACTGTCTTCTTTTTTATCAAGAGGATAAAAGCTTGTGGCTTGTTGTGGGGTGTCATAACGTTGTTCATTAGGAATATGCAAACGTTTTGTTTTTTGATAATGCTGTAACACCCGTTCTGCAAATACTTTTTGATGACTTTCAGCTGAACGATCGCCATAAGTCATAAAAATGGCATTAGAAGGGTGATAATGCGTCGCATGAAACGCTTTCAATTGAGCATGAGTCAACTGAGGAATATCCTTGGGTTCTCCGCCACTATTGTAATGATATGTGATCGTCGGAAAAAGCGTATGATGTACTGCTTGCCATAAACGTTGGACGGGTGAACTTAAAGCCCCTTTCATTTCATTAAACACCACACCTTTATAGACTAAAGGCGATTCTGGATCATCAGGCGTTTCAAATTCTAAACGATGTCCTTCTTGAGCAAAGTCAAGAACATCTAAATTGGGGAAAAAGGTAGCATCTAAATATACTTCTAATAAGTTATTGAAATCCTTTACATTTTGACTGGCAAAAGGATAGGCTGTCCAATCGCTACTGGTAAAGGCATTCATAAAGGTATTCAAAGAACGGCGCAACATCATGAAAAAAGGATCGCGCACAGGATAACGTTTACTACCACATAAGGAGGTATGTTCAAGAATATGGGCTACCCCAGTAGAATCCTCAGGTTCTGTTAAAAAAGCCACTAAAAAGGCATTATTGTTATCATCAGCTGCTAAATGCAAATGACGTGTCCCTGTTGGAATATGCTCATATTCTTCAATAACAATATTCAAACTCGAAATCTGTTCTTTACAAATCAAGGTAAAATCAGACATATTATGTCCTATAGATGAGAATCAAGAATTTATGCTAACATATCTTAATGATGACGTTTTAGGAAATCACAGCTTATGAAGAATTGGTTAGACGAGATCCAATGGAATGCGCAAGGCTTAATTCCTGCCATTGCCCAAGAAGTAGATACGGGTAAAATTTTAATGCTGGCTTGGATGAACCGAGATGCTTTAATATTAACGGTGCAAGAAAAACATGCTGTATATTGGTCACGTTCTCGTGGTAAACTATGGCATAAAGGTGAAGAATCTGGGCATGTACAACATATTCAAGATATCCGTATTGATTGTGATAATGATGTTATATTATTAACGGTGACACAAATAGGTGGGATAGCATGTCATACTGGACGACATCACTGTTTTTTCAAACAATTAAAGGATAATCAGTGGGTTACCGTTGAAAAGGTGTTAAAAGACCCTGCTACATTATATTCTCAATAATTTATTATGAACGATATATTACAAGAACTATCGACAATATTAGAAGGGCGTAAAAAGGCTGATCCTAAAAAGTCTTATGTGGCTAATTTACATCATAAAGGCTTGGATACGATTTTAAAAAAAATCGGTGAAGAATCCACTGAATTGGTCATTGCGGCTAAAAATAGCAACAGTAATCAACTGGTGTATGAAATGGCTGACTTATGGTTTCATAGTTTAGTGTTGTTGTCACATAAAAACTTAAACCCTGAGTTAGTATTAAAAGAATTAGAACGTCGTTTTGGAGAGTCTGGATTGGAAGAGAAAGCACAGCGGGTTGAACAATGAGCACTGATTGCTTGTTTTGTAAGATTATTGCGGGTGACATCCCTTCTGAACAAGTGTATCATGATGAGCATGTTGTCGTTTTTAAAGATATTAATCCTAAAGCTCAAGTTCACTTATTAATCGTACCGCGTGAGCATATTATCAGTTTAAATCATCTTGACGCAAAACATGATGATTTAATGACATACTGTATGCATTTATTACCCAAAATTGCGAAAGAGCAAGGCTTAGAGGATGGCTTTCGTACTGTGATTAATACAGGGGCAGGAGGCGGGCAAATTGTTTTTCATTTACATATTCACCTACTAGGCGGCGAAGGTTTAAGCGGAGCTGGCTTTAGTCGTGCAATTTAAAGGAAATAAATAATATGATGGGTATTAGTATCTGGCAATTATTAATCATTTTATTGATTATAATCGTGTTATTTGGCACTAAAAAATTGAGAAATATTGGCGGTGATTTAGGAAGTGCGATTAAAAACTTTCGTAAATCTATGCAAGATGGTGAAAAAGAGGAAAAGGAAGATAAACCATCCGATCCTGCAAATCAAGCAAATATTCCGCCTGTTAAAGATACAAAAGGGCAGGTGATTGATGGACAAGTGATTGATAAACAAGTCAATAAGGTTTAATTTTTAGTTATCAGTTATGATGGATAACTGATAACTGATAACTGAATAAAGAGTTTTTATCATGTTCGATATCGGTTTTTGGGAACTTAGCCTCATCGCGATCATCGCTTTAATGGTCTTTGGACCAGAAAAACTACCCAGTGCTGCACGTACTGCTGGGTTATGGATAGGTCGTGCCCGTCGTTTTGTCAGTACTATGAAACAAGATATTGATCGAGAAATACATCTTCAAGACATACAAGAAAGCATTAAACAAAGTGAACAGAATGTTCATCAATTTATTGAAGACAGCACAACAAGTGTGAACGATTTGAATAAATCCATTAACCTTGATCCAACGCCTCCAGATACAAAAACTGAATCCCGCTAATTTATGACTGCTCCAAATTTTGTCATTGGCAAAGATATGCCGTTTGTTCAGCATTTATTAGAATTACGCGATCGCCTCTTGAAAATGATTTTGGCTATTGTGTTGTTTCTGTTCATACTGATGCCTTTTGCAAGTGATTTATTTACGCTATTAGCGGGTCCCTTACAAGATCTGATGCCTGAAGGCACGAAAATGATAGCCATTGATGTGGCTTCTTCATTTTTTATTCCTTTTAAATTGGCGTTAGTGCTGTCTATTTTTTTAGCAATGCCCGTCATCTTATATCATTTATGGGCTTTTATAGCACCGGGCTTATATAAAAATGAAAAGACGTTGATTGCACCTTTGTTAATTTCGAGTACGCTGTTATTTTATTTGGGCATGGCATTTGCCTATTTTGTCGTATTTCCCTTAGTGTTTAGTTTTATGCTTAATATGACCCCCGCTGGGGTGGAAATGACGACGGATATTGGTCGTTACTTGGACTTTGTGCTAAAGCTTTTGTTTGCTTTTGGCGTTGCTTTTGAAGTCCCCATTGCGACTATTTTATTAGTACGCATGGATGTGGTGTCTCCTGATGATTTGGCACAAAAACGTCCTCATATTATTGTGGGTGCGTTTATCATTGGGATGTTAATGACGCCACCTGATATGATTTCTCAAACGTTATTAGCGGTGCCCATTTGGTTATTATTTGAAGTCGGCTTATTTTTATCACGTGCTATTTATAAAAAGAAAAAAAATGAGGAGAAGACGGAACAGACACAGAGTTTGATCACACAAGACGATATTGATCGTGTTGAAGATGATGATAAGACGCGTTAAAACGCATTAAGAACTGATGTTATAGCGCTGCCCGTTTGAATAGCATACAAAATACCTAATTTCTCGTTCCCAACCTCCGGTTGGGAATGCCTTCTTCGACGCTCTGCGTCGACTG
>DAOVZS010000175.1 GCA_030635005.1 Thiomargarita sp.
ACTTATTAAATATTTATGCAACAACGCCAAATTTTATTAAAAAACAAATAATCACATCTAATGAACAACTTTATGAAATGATTGCTCAAGCTCTTGATAGCATTACGCCTGCTGATGCTCTTAATTCGGTGATTCATTGCCTGCCATAGATGTCTTTTATACAACAGGGTAGCACTATAATGTCTCTTTTAAAGTTAAAAGATGGCATTAAGATTATGCCTGTGCCTGCAGCTTTATCCTCATTCAGAAAGAAAATGTGGAAATATGTTTTTTAGAAATAGAGTGCGTAACATCACGTTATTAAAATTACCCGCTTTATTACCTCGTTCACACGCTGGAGCATGGAACGAGAATTACCTTTAATTTCAATGTGTTACTTCTTAACTTGAGGGCAGTTCTGCATCAGCAGGGAAAACAGTATTTACAAACGCATAGGCATTACGATAAATTTATTATCCTCATTATCCTCTTCTGTAATGAGACAGGAGCAATTAGCATCAATAAACGATAATTGGACCATTTTCGTAGAAATCGCATTGATAGCATCAATAAAATACACACCGTTAAATCCAATTTCTAACTCTTCGCCCGTATACTCAGTTTCTACGACATCACTGGCTTCTTCTTGATAAGAGTTTTTGCCACTTACCGTTAAAAGATTTTCTGACAGTTGAAACCGAATTCCCTTATACTTTTCATTAGATAAAATGGCAGCACGTGTTAAAGCCTGTTTGAGTTGGGTAGTGTCAGCCAATACAATTTTATCGGGGTTGACAGGCACTACAGTGCCCCAATCAGGAAAATTACCATCAATCAATTTTGAACTGAGCAATAATGTGTTATTTAACTCAAATTTGATATGGTTACTATCAATTGAGATGGTCACTTCATTGGCGTTATCAGGGAGTAATTTACTCAATTCTAACACGGCTTTGCGTGGAATAATCACCCGTGCTTCTTGAGTATTTTCTAAATCATGTTGTGCTACTGCCATCCGATGTCCATCTGTCGCCACTAAAGACAGTTTATTTTCCTTAAGCTCTAACAAAAGCCCTGTTAAATAATAACGTACATCGTTAGTGGCGACGCAAAAGGATGTTTTAGACAGTAATTTTTTGAGATCGTGACCAGAAATTTTGAATTCTGCAGTCGTTTCAATTTCAGGGCTAGAAGGAAAATCTTCTGCTTCTAAGGTCTGTAATTTAAATTTACTTTTTCCTGCTTTCAGTATGACTTGATTTTCTTCAGCATTAATTTTAATCAGTACGCCATCGGGTAGAGATTTACAAATATCAAAAAACTTACGTGCTGGAATCGTTGTTTCTCCATCTTCTCCTGTTTCTAAGGGTAAACTACATTTGATTTCCACTTCGGCATCAGTTGCGGTTAAGTGCAGTGTATTTTCTTTAACACAGACTAAGGTATTCGATAGAATAGGTAATGTTTGTCGTTGTTCAACTACCCCTGTAATCATTTTTAAGGGGGTGAGTAATTCTTTTCTGGGAATTTCAAAATGCATAAATACACGTTCCTAAAAGTAAAGTATAACTAATAATGGATGTCTGTTATATTATATAATAAGTTGGAGTATTCTGTAAGATAAAATCAGGATATCTTTTACTTTTTTTTAATCACTTATTACTAAAACACGCTATTAAACATGAAAAGAACTTTCCAACCAAGCAGAATTATACGCAAACGTCGTCATGGTTTCCGTTCACGCATGAGTACAAAAGGGGGACGCCATATTATTAATGCACGACGTGCTAAAGGACGTACCAAACTGAGTGCTTAAGAAATACCCATTCACACGAGAGCAACGTTTGCTCTCTGGGCTTGAATATAAATATGTTTTTGAACGTGCGTGCAAATCAACAGATCGTTATCTTACCGTGCTTGCACGACCTAATACGCAGACGATTGCACGCTTAGGCTTAGCGATTGCGAAAAAACGGGTAAAACTGGCCGTAGCCAGAAATCGTATTAAACGTTTAACACGTGAAAGTTTTCGCCTACATCAATCTGATTTAGTTGGCTTGGATTGTGTGGTATTGGCACGAAATGGGGTAGAACAGGCGAATAATCATACCCTATTACATTCATTATCAACGCATTGGCTTAGCTTATCACGTCGATGCAAAAAATATTAATATTAATGATACGGGGCTATCAACTGTTTATCAGGCCGTGGTTTGGATCGCATTGTCGGTTTTATCCCAGTTGCTCTGAATATGCTTTGATAGCCATTCAAACACATGGGGTTTTATACGGCCTCCTGTTAAGTTTAAAACGAATATTACGTTGTCACCCGTGGCACCCGGGCGGGGTTGACCCCGTTCCAGATCGCAGGAAAATAGATAAACATGGATAATTTCAGATTAATTCTGATTATGGGCTTGGTCTTTATTTCATTATTGCTCTATCAGGCTTGGCAACAAGATTATGCCCCTGACACAACACCCATTGAGAGCAGTTATACCCCTACCCTTGTGTCTGAAACACCGACACCGCTTAATACTGATGCCGAATTACCGACACCTCCAAAAGATGTTCAAGTAGGTGCTGTTGAAGTACCCACAACAGAAGCGACACGATTACTACAAAGCAGTTCACGTATCAAAGTTGAAACGGATGTGTTTAAAATTACAATTGATACGACGGGGGGTGATATCCGACAAGTAGGCTTAATCGAATATCCTAATAAACGGGAGACGCCTGAAGATCCATTTATGTTAATGAATGATACATTGCCCAATCTATTCATTGCACAATCAGGTTTATTACCTAAAGAATCAGCACCTACCCATCAAGCGGTGTATCACAGCGATCAATCCCATTATAAGATGATAGATGATCAGTTAAAAGTCATCTTATATTGGTTTAATGCCGACAAAAGTATCAAAGTGAGCAAAGTCTATACGTTTGAACGGGGTAGCTATGATATTGATATCAAACATATTGTGGAAAACAATACCGTTGATAATCCATGGCATGGGCGTTTATATGGACAATTTCAACGAACAGAATCTGATGTGGGGCAAAATAGTTTTACCTATACGTATATGGGGGGAGCAGTTTCCAGTCCTGACCAACTCTATGAAAAAATTCCTTTTGATGACATAGAGGATAATAGTTTTAATGATGAAAATCGTCCCGGTTGGAGTAATGGCTGGGCTGCCATGTTGCAACATTATTTTGTAGGGGCATTCATCCCTAAACGTGATCAAGTAGATAATTATTATACCAGAATGTTACCTGCAGGTCAACGTCATGTTTTAGGCTTTTATGGTCCTACACAGACGGTTGCACCGGGTGAACAACATACGTTTCAAATGACATTGTATGTGGGTCCAAAGGTACAGGAGAAACTCGAAGCATTATCACCCGGCTTAGAATTAACCGTAGATTATGGTTGGTTATGGTTTTTAGCACAACCTTTATTTTGGATGTTAAAGACTTTGTATGAATGGATTGGTAATTGGGGATGGGCAATTATCATTTTAACCATCATGATTAAAATGGTCTTTTTCCAATTATCGGCTGCCAGTTATAAATCCATGGCAAATATGCGTCGTTTACAACCCCGTTTGGTCTCACTTAAAGAGCGTTATGGTGATGATAAAGCGCGATTGAATCAGGCAATGATGGACATGTATAAAAAGGAAAAGATTAATCCATTAGGGGGTTGTCTACCTATTTTAATTCAAATTCCTGTGTTTATTGCATTGTATTGGGTTCTTTTAGAAAGTGTTGAATTACGGCAAGCGCCCTTTATTTTGTGGCTCACTGATTTATCGGCACAAGATCCCTATTTTGTATTACCAGTGATCATGGGTGCAACCATGTTAGTACAACATCATTTGAATCCAGCGCCGATTGATCCTGTGCAACAAAAAGTAATGATGGTGTTACCTATTGTATTTACCGTCTTTTTTGCATTTTTCCCAGCTGGCTTAGTGTTATATTGGGTCGTGAATAATATTTTATCTATTGCACAACAGTGGGTGATTACTAAGAAAATTGCGGGTAATGTCATGTAATGACATAGAATGGTTTATTTTTTTTAGCCTTGGGCTATAGTCCAAGGCGGTGTGATGTATGTCATTTGTAGTATTGCTTATTTGAGACTTGTAAAAAAAGTAAAAATAATGTAATTTGTAAAAACACTTTTTTTTGAAAATGATAAAAATGGACACACTACACATTGCAGAAATAACAACCTTACAAAATCTTTTGGAGTATTTACAAAAATCCCTTCAATCTTTTCCACCTGAAACACAGATTTTTGCTAATATCAAAAATATACAAAATCAAACAAAAGAAAATACTCACTATCCATTTCTTGATGAGGATTTTTTTGACGATGAAACAGTTCCAACTGACTTATCAAAAAATCACGATTTCTACCTCTATGAACAAAAATGAAAAAATTATTTATTGATACGGGTGCATATCTTTCTTATTACCACAAAAGAGATATGCATCATAAAAAATCAGTTGATACTTGGCATGCAATTATCAAAGAAAAAAGATATGTACTCATTACAACAAATCATATTATTGATGAATTTGCTACATTATTAGGAAGACGAAAAGATTATCAATATTCAGCAGAAAAAGTGGAGAGAATTCTCCTTTCAGACTGTATTATTGAACGTCCAAATGAAGATGATGAAAAAAAAGCATTAAAGTTTTTTAAAAAATATGCAGATCAAGAAGTTAGTTTTACGGATTGCCTTTCTTTTGTAGTAATGCAAAAAATGAAAATACAAAAAT
>DAOVZS010000290.1 GCA_030635005.1 Thiomargarita sp.
AACTTAGTTCTTAACTTAATGGCAGTGGGGCATCGCCCCTGGATTCAAAATGTGGTAATATGCTTTTTAGAAACAGAGTGCGTAACGACAATTACGTAATGATAAATTTACGCCATAAAAAATTTTCAAATACAGTCTTTTCGCGTTCTTAATCATCTCAGAAATTTAAAATCATGATCAATGATACACATCCCAAAATCCAAAAAATATTGATTGAGGGCTATCGTCGCATGACAGCAGGACAAAAAATGCAATGTGTCACAGAACTCAATCATGCAATTAGCCTTGTCACGTATTCTCAAACAGTATGGTCCTATATCTGAATATGAACAACGACTTCGCTTAGCGGCACTGTGGTTAGATCGAAAAACAATGATCCGCGTCTTTAACTGGGATCCTATCAAAGAGGGATATTAAATGACACTTGCAAGCCCTATTCTTTTCTCGTTCCCAACCAGAGGTTGGAATAATTTAAATTTACCTATATAAATCAATATTTTATCTTATTATTATGCTCTATATTCCTCGTATAAAAATCTGTGGTATCACACGTCCCAATGATGCCATAATGGCTGCTAAACTGGGGGCAGATGCCATTGGGTTGGTATTTTATAATAAAAGTCCGCGGGCCGTTTCCATTGAACAAGCACAATCCATTATTCAAGTCTTACCTGCTTTTATCACCGTAGTAGGTTTATTTGTCAATGCGAAACCTGATTTTGTGCAGAACATTTTAGCTAAAGTGCCACTGGATAGGTTACAATTTCATGGTGAAGAAACCCCAGAATATTGTCACAGTTTTGCAAAACCTTATATTAAAGCATTACGTATGCGTGCTGATGTGAATATACATGCTTTGGCACAAGATTATACGACTGCCACATCATTATTATTAGATACGTATGTGTCAGGACAGCAAGGAGGTACGGGGATTGTGTTTGATTGGAAACAAATTCCTTCACAGTTATCACACACGATTATCCTCGCGGGTGGCTTAACATCACATAATGTCAGTCAAGCGATTGCTATCGTAAAACCTTATGCGGTTGATGTGAGCGGTGGGGTGGAATCTGCAAAAGGGATTAAAGATGCTGATAAAATCGCTACTTTTATTGCAAAGTGTTTTCAAGGGACCCTAAAATCCACTCTTCATTCTTTACATAATTAAATAGAGGTTATATCCTTTGCAAGAGACTAAAAAAACAACAAAAACGCCTATAAAACCCCATATTATAAAGGAAAATCCTGAAGAAGAATTGTTAAAAGATGATAAGGCTTGGCAGGCAGCATTTCGACAAGATACCCAAGAGGCTTACCTAAAGTATTTAGAAAAATATAAAATACATGCGGAACGGGCAAAACAACAATTACAGCGATTCGCCTTCCCAATGTGTCTTTCTGTGTTTAAACCGCTAGATCATTTACGATTATTGTGGTGGATGTTAGTGATGCCTCAGCAATTGAGAATTCATAAAGCACTCTACGGTGATCAACAAGAAAAACGTATTGCTAAATGGTTGATGAGTAGCTTAATATGGTTACCTTTATTGATACCATTTTTAGGCAGCGGATTACGCACAGGCAATATATTTCATTTAATAACAAGTGCAGGGTTAGGAGTAGGTTGGTTATTGACGTTGCGCTTAAAAGATGATATTCAACACAGAAATCTGTTATTTAGTGTACCTATTGGCATAGGAATTGTCTTGGCGTTCTCCCTGCTCCTCAGAATAGAAAAAGGGCTAGGGAATTGGAACATTTATATTGTATTGATCCATGCAAGCATGATACTTGGGGTGTGTAGCAGTATATTGTTACACGAGATATTACTTAAAGGGTATGTGTGGCCGAAGAAAAAGGAGGCGAGAGATTGGGTAGAAACGAAGCAGCAAAG
>DAOVZS010000180.1 GCA_030635005.1 Thiomargarita sp.
TACTGGCTATTGTCAATCACACTACGGTACCCAAAAATAAACTCAAAGCAGTTTATAAAATAATTGATACCACACCCGTGTTATCAGAGGAGAATCTAAAATTACTCCTGTGGGCGAGTCGTTATTATCATCATCCGATTGGGGAAGTCATTTCTACTGCTTTGCCGAAACTTTTAAATCAAGGAAAACCTGCACATCTTGAAACACCGCCTGACAGTCAATGGGTAATAACGCCTACAGGACATGGTATTGATACTGCAACATTACCTAAGAATAAACAACGACTTGCGATCATACTGTCCTTATTACAAAAAACACCCAAGGGCATTTCTGAACATGATTTAGCACAACATTTGAAAAATCCACGTCCTACCCTGAGAGCCTTGCAAAAAAGAGAATGGATTACACATAAAATACTGGAAGTGACCGCCTCTATTGAATCACCGTTAATACTGAATCGTGATCAACAAAAAACTGTTAGCCAGATCTGTCAAAAATTAGGAGGATTTTTTCCCTGTTTATTGGATGGGGTGACGGGAAGTGGTAAAACAGAAGTCTATTTACAAATTATTCAAGAAGTGTTGGATCAAGGAAAACAAGCCCTTATATTAGTCCCTGAAATTAATCTAACCCCCCAAACATTGAAACGTTTTAAACGGCGTTTTGCGGTGCCTATTGTGGTGTGGCATTCTAAATTGAATGATAATGAGCGTTTACATACATGGTTATTAGCAAGCGAGGGAATCGCACCGATTATCATTGGAACCCGTTCTGCTATCTGGACCCCTTTAGCCCGTCCCGGCATTTTTATTATCGATGAAGAACATGATCAATCTTATAAACAACAAGATCATTTTCGTTATTCAGCCCGAGATATTGCCGTTGTGCGTGCTAAATATGCAAAAGTGCCTATTGTATTAGGGACAGCCACCCCGTCATTAGATACCTTATACAATGTACAAAGAGCACGTTATCAACAATTCATATTACCAGAACGGGCAGGCGGTGCGGTACATCCGAGCTTTCATATTATTGATATGCGTCAAAATGCCAAAAAAAGTAGTTTATCACCCCAATTGAAAAAAGCGATTACGTATCGTTTAAAACATCAGCAACAAAGTTTATTATTTCTCAATCGTCGTGGCTATGCGCCCATACTCACCTGTTATCAATGTGGTTGGGTTTCTGAATGTCCACATTGTGATGCGCGTTTAACGTATCATGAGGCAAGTCAACGTGTACGGTGTCATCATTGCGGTGAAGATCGTCCAGTGGATATCCAATGTCCCGATTGTCGCAATCCTAAATTGTCTTTTTTAGGGCAAGGTACTGAACGTGTTGAAGAAAGTGTACAAACTGCTTTTCCGAATGCCCGAATTTTACGTATTGATAGTGACAGTACACGAAACAAGCATGCGATGCATACGGTGTTAGAGCAGATTCATAAAGGCAAGGCTGATATTTTGATTGGGACACAAATGTTAGCAAAAGGACATCATTTTCCTAAAGTGACTTTGGTGGGGATTATTAATATTGATGGTGGATTATATGGTATAGATTTTCGTTCTACTGAGCGGATGGCACAATTATTAATACAAGTGTCAGGACGTGCAGGACGTGCTGAGGAGGCAGGAGAGGTGTTGATTCAAACATATCATCCTGATAATCCACTTTTAACACGTTTAATTCAAAAGGGCTATCACTCATTTGCTATTGCTGCTTTAAAAGAACGTCAAGATTCGGGATTTCCCCCGTATAGTCGTTTAGCGTTATTACGGGCGGAATCTGCTGAACTCGCTGCTGCCCTAAGTTTTCTTGAAAAAGCGAAACAACTCACAGTCCCTTTTAATACGGGGGTTCAATTATGGGGACCTGTGACTGCACCGATGGAAAAACGGGCAGGTTGGTATCGTGCACAATTATTATTACAATCAACAGAACGTAAACTTTTGCATCATTTACTGTCTCAATGGTTACCCAAGCTTGCTTCTTTAGGGGGTTCTAAAGTACGTTGGTCTTTGGATGTTGATCCACAAGATTTGCTTTAGTTTAAAATCCAGGGGCATCGCCCCAGGATTTATTTTAGAATTGAAGTGCGTAACATGCGTTATTGAATTTTCTGTGCTAATTCGCCACTCGCATAACGTTCTGCCATCGTTTCTAAAGAAATCTGCTTGATTTTTGAAGCCATACCTGCACATCCAAAAGCTTCATAACGTGTTTTACAAATGCCTTTCATACCTTGCGTGGCTGCTTTCAGAAATTTACGGGGATCAAATACAGAAGGTTGTTCTTGTAAAAATCTACGAATTGCACCGGTGGATGCCATACGTAAATCGGTGTCAATATTGACTTTATGCACACCATGTTTGATACCTTCGATGATTTCTTCAACGGGCACACCGTAGGTTTCTCCCATCTCTCCCCCGTGATCATTAATAATTTTTAACCACTCTTGAGGCACTGATGAAGAACCGTGCATGACTAAATGTGTATTAGGAATATGGGCATGAATTTCTTTAATGCGATCTATTCTTAATACCTTGCCTGTGGGTGGCTTGGTGAATTTATAAGCACCGTGACTCGTGCCAATGGCAATAGCCAAAGCATCTACATCAGTTTTCTTCACAAAATCAGCTGCTTGTATTGGATCTGTTAATAATTGTTCATGAGACAATTTACCCTCAGCACCTGATCCATCTTCTTCACCCGCTAAGCCACTTTCTAAAGATCCTAAACACCCTAATTCACCTTCAACAGTCACGCCACCCGCATGTGCCATCCGTACGACTTGTTGTGTCACATCTACATTATATTCATAACTGGAAGGCGTTTTCATATCAGACTTTAAAGAACCATCCATCATGACAGAGCTAAATCCACTTTGTATCGAACGCAAACAGACTGCAGGTTCGCCGCCATGATCTTGGTGCATGACTACGGGTAAATGAGGATACGCTTCTACCGCAGCTTGTATCAGATGACGTAAGAAAGCCTCACCTGCATAAGCACGTGCCCCTGCCGATCCTTGCATAATGACTGGGCTGTTTGTTTCATCGGCTGCTTGCATGATAGCATGCACTTGTTCCATATTGTTGACATTAAAAGCGGGTAATCCATAATCATGTTCTGCTGCATGATCCAATAGTTGACGCATAGAAATAAGCATAAAATTGTCCTTTCTTTTATTCAATCAGTATTTGTTTGTTTTATTCACCCACACACACGATTTTCATGAGATTAGTCCCCCCAGAAATGCCTTTAAAATCACCTTTTGTAATAATGACGAAATCACCTTTTTGAATCGCACCGCGTTTTTGCAGTTTTTCAATGATAAATTTATTGGCTTGTAAACTATCTATATTAGGCAATTCTTCAAAGCGTATCGGATACACACCTTTATATAAGGTCATTTTGCTACGCGTAGGCGCATGACAGGATAAGGCAAAAATAGGAATGCCTGAACTAATACGTGACATCCATAAAGGGGTAGCGCCTGATTCTGTTAAGGCGGCAATTGCAGCAATATTGAGATGATTGGCAGTGTACATGGTTGCCATGGCTACGGCTTCATCAACACGTTCAAATTGATCCGTGATGCGATGCTTAGATTGTCGGACACTGGGTTGTTTTTCGGCCTCATGACACACCCTATCCATCGCAAGAATGGCTGCTTCAGGATATTTACCTGCTGCTGTTTCCCCTGATAACATCACCGCATCTGTGCCATCAAACACCGCATTAGCCACATCCGACACTTCTGCTCGAGTCGGAATCGGATTTTCTATCATAGATTCCATCATTTGCGTCGCGGTGATGACGACTGTATTGAGCTCTCTCGCCCTTTTAATTAATAGTTTTTGGGCAGCAGGTAATTGAGCATCTCCAATTTCTACCCCCAAATCACCCCGTGCAACCATAATAGCATCAGATGCTTTTATAATTTCTTCATGGTTTTCAAGTGCTTCAGCACGTTCAATCTTAGCAATAATGCCCCCTTCTCCCCCCGCATCTTGGAATAATTTGCGTGCTTTGTGAATATCATGGGCATTTCGGGGGAAAGAAACTGCTAAGTAATCTGCTTTCATCGAAACAGCAGTGATAATATCAGCATGATCTTTTGGAGTTAAGGCTTCAGCAGATAAGCCTCCCCCTTGACGATTAATCCCTTTATGATTGGATAATACGCCCCCTACCTTAACCTGACACTGTATTTCACTATGGACCAGTTTTTTAACTTCTAAGACAATACGTCCATCATCTAATAATAAAATATCGCCTTGACGTACATCTTGTGGTAATTGTTTATAAGTGATCCCCACATATTCTTGAGTACCGGCATCAGAAGGACACTTGGTATCAAGAATAAAAGAATCTCCATTTTTCAGAGAAATGTGACCTGCAATGAAATTTTCAATACGAATTTTAGGTCCTTGCAAATCGGCAATCACACCAATAGCCCGTCCGTAACGACAGGCACAACGTCGAATTTGTCTCACGCGTTCTTGATGTTCTTTAGCGGTGCCATGAGAAAAATTAAGCCGTACAAGATCAACGCCTGCTCGGATAATTTTATCCAATATCTCTGGCGTATCTGTAGCAGGA
>DAOVZS010000095.1 GCA_030635005.1 Thiomargarita sp.
ACCTATTTCATTACATTTACGGTATCCTACACCAACCCCAATATTGCACAAAATATGCTCTAAATCTCAAAAAAGAGCTGCCCCGTGTGCCTTTACATGATGATTTTTGGCATATTTCAAAAACAGGAGACACATTAGCAAATCTACACCTAAACTATGAAACACAAGAACCCTATCCCCTAAAAATTATTGAAAATCCAAAGTATCCCTTTTCACTCAAAGTAGATAAAATGAAATTATCCAAAGATAAGACAAAAATTATCTACAATGAATACATCACCTTAGAAGGCATCCCACCCGATGTTTTTCAATATAAATTGGGTAATCGCAGTGCATTACATTGGATTATTGACCAGTATAAAGTTAAAACTGACAAGAGAAGTGGAATTATTAACGATCCCAATCGTGAAACGGATGAAGAATATATTTTAGAATTGGTCAAAAAAATGATCACCGTGAGTTTGGAAACGGTGACATTGGTTAAGGGATTGGAGCCCTAAAGGGCAAGCCAGCCCACCCGAACTCGGAAATAATTCAATTTTTACATCACTTCTTTAAAAATTTCCAAGGACGCACGCCTAATAAGACACACAATACCAATAGACTCAACACCAATCCATCTCCAAAACGAACATAAGGCGTACTTCCTTGATACGATTGGGCTGTACTGCGTAATGTAATGAGTTGGGATTGCGGTGTTTTCTCTATGACTTTACCTTTTTCATTAATAACTGCTGAAATACCTGTATTGGTAGTACGGAGTAAATATCGTCCACTTTCCAAAGCACGCATACGGGCTATTTCTAAATGTTGATGAGGCGCTATAGAATCTCCAAACCAAGCATCATTACTCACATTGACTAACAGGTGAGCTGTGGGTAAACTTTGACGTATTAATGATCCAAACACATCCTCATAACAAATAGAAACACCGATATTGTGACCTGCACTTGATATTGGAATTTGTTGTGCACCGCCTGCCGAAAATTCAGACATCGGTATTTCAAACATTTTTAATAGGCTTCCCAGCAGGGATTGTAAGGGTATATATTCCCCAAAGGGTACTAAATGCTGTTTATAGTACATGCCCGGTTTTGAACCAATACTGACTACCCCATTAAAATATTTCCCCCCTTTTTCCAACACAGGCACACCGATTAAAAAATCAGGTCCATAACTTAACTGTTCAAAAAAATCGGGCACATATTTTTGAATCTTATGAAAAAAGAGCGGAACTGCTGTTTCTGGCCAAATAATGATATCCGCATCACGATGTTCTTTACTTAATTTTAAATAACGTTGTATGCTCACCAGCCGATAATCAGAATTCCATTTGAAATCTTGAGGCACATTTCCTTGAACTAATGCAACTTTTAAAGGCGTGCCAATAGGCGTTGTCCATGATATTCCTGATAATAGCCACCCACTACCCCACAATCCAATCAACATTACAAAAGGCACTATTTTTTTAGTTTGATAGATATAAACAAGAAGGCTTGCACTTAATGCCGTTATCCACGTCACCCCATACATACCCAACAAAGGTGCAAATCCATTTAACGGAGAATCAATTTGACTATATCCGACACTTAACCAAGGAAATCCAGTCAATAACCAAGAACGTTGCCATTCAATCAAAGTCCAAATGGCAGGAAACCATAAAAATAATGTCAGGGGCGTCGGCTTTGAACGTGTCAATAAATATCCCAATAACGCAGGATGCACAACAGACCATCCCACTACAAAAGCAGCGGTCAAAATAATCGTGCCTACCCATGGAATCCCCCCAAATTGGTAAAAACTGACATGTACCCAAGAAATCCCCACACCAAACATGCCCAACCCATACAAAAAACCCCGCCAAAATGCACGTTGGGGTGTTTGCCACAGAAAAAACAAGACCGCAATTGATAATACTGCAATGGGAAATATAGAATACGGTGCAAACGCCAATGGCATCAGACTGCCTGCCCCTAAGGCAAGGCAATCGCCTAAATTAATTTTTTTTAAAAATGAAAAAGTCATGGAAATGTCTATTAAAAACGTTTAACGCGTAACCATTGAACACGCCGTTTATCAGCACGCATTACCTCAAATTGAAATCCATCTAAAGCTATTTTTTCACCACGTTTTGGTAAATGTTCAAATGCTTGTACCACTAATCCCCCAATCGTATTAAATTCTTCAGTACTTAAGGAAACTTTAAAATACGCATTAAAAATATCTATTGGCGTCAGTGCCTGCACAACATATAAACCATTATTTGTGGTATTGATAAAACTGTTATCATCAATATCATATTCATCATCAATATCCCCTACAATCTCCTCAATCACATCCTCAATGGTCACTAAACCTGCCACCCCACTATATTCATCAACCACAATAGCCATATGGTTGCGACTGGTCCGAAACTCACGTAATAATATATTTAAACGCTTACTTTCGGGAATAAAAACAGCCGGACGCATGAGATCACGCAAATTAAATTGGCTTCTATCCCCTTTCGCATAATATTCAAGTAAATCCTTAGCCAAAAAAATACCTTGCACATCATCACGACTTTCACCCACGACAGGAAAACGTGAATGTCCCGTGCCCACAATTTTCTTGAGTAATTGTTCAGGAGGAGCTGCCAATTCTAACACCTCCATCTGCACCCTCGGAATCATCACATCACGCACATGCTTTTCTGACACTTTCAAAGCCCCTTCAATCATCTCCAAAGACTCTGTACTCAATAAATCACGTTGTTTCGCATCATGTAACAATGTCATTAATTGTTTTTTATTTTGTGGTTTCGACGAAAATGCTTTTTTTAGAGTATTAAACCAAGACATGGAAAAAAGTTTATCCTCAAAAGGATAATAGATGGAAATCATGATAATGTTACCATTTCGTAAGGATGAGGATAACCTAAATTATATAAAGCTTGAATTTCAAGGCGTTCCATCAGTTGCCGCTCTGTCTCTTCAAGATGGTCATAACCTAATAAATGTAAAGTACCATGTATGACAAGATGTGCCCAATGTGCCTCTAAAGACTTCTGTTGATGTTCAGCCTCTCGAGCGACAAGAGGGGCACAAATGACAATATCTCCCAATAAAGGGATATTGATACCTGGGGGACACTCAAAAATAAAGGACAAGACATTAGTAGGTCCTGATTTATAACGCCACGTTTCATTTAATTGGCTGGATTCTGCGTCATCCACCATACGAATCGTCATTTCAACATCTTGTTGACACACCGAATTAACCCAATATGTAAGCTTTTCTCTATCAGGTAAATTGGGAACATCAATTGCATATTGTGCGTCCACATTGACACTCATAATAGTTTTATTGTTTGGCGTTCTGCACTATCATAAGCATTAATAATACGCGCAACAATCGGATGTCGTACCACATCCTTAGCACCAAAGAATGTGAAACTGATGCCTTCAACATCTTTAAGTATATGAATTACATGCCGTAATCCAGACGCCCGTTCACGAGGTAAATCAATTTGGGTGATATCCCCCGTCACAACAGCAGTCGAACTGAATCCAATACGTGTTAAAAACATTTTCATTTGCTCAATCGTCGTATTCTGCGCTTCATCGAGAATAATAAACGCATCATTCAAAGTACGTCCCCGCATATAAGCTAAGGGTGCAATTTCAATAACATGACGTTCTAACAATTTTGCTACCCGTTCAAACCCTATCATTTCATACAAAGCATCATACAAAGGACGTAAATAAGGATCTACTTTTTGAGCCAAATCACCTGGCAAGAATCCAAGATGTTCTCCCGCTTCTACAGCAGGACGTACTAAAACAATGCGACGGACTTCTTCACGTTCCAAGGCTTCTACAGCACGTGCTACAGCAAGATACGTTTTACCTGTGCCTGCAGGTCCAATGCCAAAATTGATATCATGTCGGACAATTTGATTTAAATATTTGCATTGATTAGGGCCTCTTCCTTTCACAACCGCACGATGCGTGCGAATGACAACTTGGGCGCCTTCAGGCAACGTTAAAAGGGCATCAACATTCGCTTCTTGACACAATAAATGGATATTATTTGGATCTAAAGTGTCAGTATCCGTGGCGATATACAATTGATTAAGGATTTCTGTCACCCCTCGCACCGCATGGGAAAGTCCTGTAATGCGAAATTGATGACCACGATTTTTGATTTCCACAGAAAAACGATGTTCCAGTTGATGTAAGTGCGCATCAAACTGACCACATAAATTTGCTAAACGTTTATTATCTAGTGGCTCTAAAGTTAAGTCGCGACTGATAACACTGTTAGATTGAGAATGTGTATTCAAGTATTTTTGAAAAAATAATTTAGGGACATGTAGTATAACTTAAATTAACACAATTATCCAGAAAAACCTTATAAAAAAAACACCTAAACATGAGCATGAAAACGTCAATAAATTTAAATTGCCCTTGAAAAAATTTTTTTTATCCCCAATTATGTTTATGTGAGTTAGTTTTAGATTGAAAATATATAGAGGTTATAAGGTATGATGCAAGGTACTGTCAAGTGGTTTAATGACACCAGAGGATATGGTTTTATTTCACCGACGGATGGCAGTAGAGATGTGTTCGTTCACTTCTCCACTATCGAAAAAGAGGGATTTAAAACCCTGCATGAAGGACAAACGGTTGAATTTGAATCAACAGATGGTCCTAAAGGGCCACAAGTGACTAAGTGCTTCCCGCTTTAAATGTTATTATAAGCTAGCCGAGTCACAATAAAAATGCTTGTAATCGGTAACGGTTGCAGGCATTTTTTGTTTATGAGTATCTCATTTCTCAAGAATTCCCCTACAAAATGTATTGATGAAATATAAAAATTAATATGTTATAACAATAAAAAAAAATCAGATGATTAAAATAATCCATTCAGTATTTGATAACGGAGTACAAAAAAATGCGTGAAGAAATGCTCAAATCTATCTTGAGTGAACTTAACGGTACATCAGCAGATATACAAGCATCCGCGATTATTTCTACTGATGGCTTGGTTCTCGCCTCAATTCTTACCAGTACTATGGATGAAGATCGTCTTGGTGCTATGGCGGCAGCAATGCTCTCTTTAGGGGATCGTACTTCTGAAGAATTAGGACGTGGAGAATTGGAACAAGTATTGGTTAAGGGTTCGAAAGGGTATGTGTTGATGACATATGCAGGTCCGGATACTGTTGTCACCACGGTCACTACCTCATCTGCCAAACTTGGCTTAATATTTTTAGATGTGAAACGAGCCGCTGATTCTATTAGTAAAATAATGTAAGAGGTAGCATGATGGCAAAAAAAGCATTTTTTATGATGCGTCTCAATGATCATATTCAGTATTTAAAAAAGATAGACGGCCGTTTAAAGGGAGACGGTGATTTTAAGGGGGCAACCCATCAAGATTGTAAGTTAGGGCAATGGTTGTATAGTGAAGAAGCCATGCAAGACATGAGTACCTTAGAAAATGCTAAAGCCAAACAGGTATTTGATAAGTTACTCGAACTTCATGAGAACTTTCATGTTCAGGGTCAAAAGGCCTTAGAAAAAAAACAACTTGGTGATGAAGCCTCTGCTCAGATTCTATTTACAGAATTACATAAGTTATCAGCGATCTTAACGAATCAGTTATTAGAGCTTGATGGGATGACGTAAATCTGGGTAACATTTGCATAATCTGATATTTTAAAAATATCAGATTGTAAGCAGATTCAAAAATTAACATTATAGCCGTGTATCATCATTATGGAAAATCATAAGAAACCCATAAGTATTGTTGTTTTTGGAATCAATAAACAAACACGGAGTATCCTTGAATTGATATTTCGAGGACCTTGCAAAGGCAGCTATATTCTGATTGAAGACATTCAAGTAGCCCAAGCATGTATTTTTGATATCGATAATATTGATGGTTTGAAGTTATGGAAAAAATATCGTATACATTATCCTTTGCCTACTCTTATTTTATCCCTTGAGAAACAAGATGTTGCAGGCACGCTTTATGTCAAAAAACCGATTGAAATTGATGCCTTAATCAAAGGGCTTGATAAAATCAAACAATTGGTAGAAACCCCCAAAAGAATTCATAATATCTCTACCCCTTCGCAAGCGCCTAAAGATGCTAAATTGGCAATAGAAATTGCCATGGAACGTGAAGAAGAAAGCTTACATCAATTTTGTGGTGTTCATGATGATATTAATCCTGCAAACCCCTCAGAATTGAAACACGTATATTATGATCCAAGCCAATATATGCAAGGGTTTTGTGAAAAAGCGATTGATGTGAGTATCCAAACAAAGAATAAAGGCATTTTGCTTGAGGGTTTATATACCCCGATGTTATTACGCTATCAAAAAAATCAAATGTTTTGTGATTGCAGCTTTACAAAAAAAAGCACTGATTTATTGCGAACAATGACCTTGTTACCCGTCTCAAAGAGTGCTTTACGGATGACGTTTTTAAACGACAGGGAAATTGAGAATTATGTCGCATTGAATCAATTAGAAGCACAAGCTTTTGATAATTTTTTTTGGCAACTGAGCTTATGGACATCACATGGACGTATACCCAAGGGCATTGATTTAAATAAAGTGGTTGTATTACCCAAATGGCCCAACTTTACCCGTTTGATTGTCACACCTTATGCCTTAAAAATTTCAGCACTTTGGATGGAAAATCCCCATTCACTACTGGATACCGCCAAAGTTTTAGATATTCCACAACGTTATGTCTTTGCATTTTTCAGTGCAGCTTATGCCAATAGATTAATCTTTTTAGATCGACGCATCAAACAACACAAATTACCCAAAGGTGTTGTAGAACGACGCATCAAACGATCAACTACAAAACCCAATCCTCATCGCGGATTACTTCAACGTCTTTTAGGACGATTACATCGGAGATAAGATGAAGAATTATAAATTAATTTTTACCGGTCCCCCCGGAGCGGGAAAAACAACTGCTATTTCAGTGATCAGTGATACGCCTGTGATCACCACAGAAGCCAAAACCAGTATCCGTGATTCTCATCATCCAGACAAAGATAGTATTACGGTCGGTTTAGATTATGGCAGCATCAAATTGTCAAAAGAAGAGAAAATTCATTTATATGGGACGCCTGGACAAGAACGCTTTGATTTTATGTGGAAAATTATCAAAGAAGGCGGGCTAGGGCTTATTCTCCTTATAGATAATGCACGTTCTGAACCTTTAGAAGAACTCCGTTTTTTCTTAAAGGCTTTTGAGGACTTAATTCAAAGTACTAAAGTAGTGGTGGGTATTACGCGTGTAGATATCAGTGATACGCCCAAAATTACTGATTATCAACAAATATTGGCTACTTTCAATCTGAATCCCCCAGTTTTTGAAATTGATGCACGTCGAAAAGAAGATGTTTCCTTATTAGTACAAGCTTTGCTGTATTCTTTAGATCCGAGTTTAAAAGACAGTCATAAATCATAGGAGAATTGATAATGGCCACTGCTTTTTTTCTAATGCGTCTTAATGATCACGTTCAATATTTGAAAAAAATTGAGGCAACCCTTGCGGGTACAGGAGATTTTCAAGGCACAGAGCACCATGAGTGTAAATTAGGAAAATGGCTATATGGGGACGGGGTTAATGAAGTTCTTGACATAGACAATCCTAAAGCAAAAGAAGTCTTTGATAGTTTATTGGAACCGCATGCGCATTTTCATCAAGCGAGTAAAATAGCACTCAGTAATAAAGAAGCGGGTGATGAAGAAGGGGTTAAAAAATCTGTGACTGAGATGTATAAAATTTCACAAGATCTCACAAAAAAAATGTTGATTCTGGATAGTATCGCCATGCGTTAAAAGGGTGATAATAGCACTACCCGATTGAGTAACGTTCAAAGATAATATTGGACATATTAGAGGTATTCTTCTCGTTCCCAACCTCTGGTTGGGAATGCATGCCTAGACGCTCTGCGTCCTTCATACAATAACCGTCTAGGCACATTTAGTTTGGTGATAC